>NZ_JBHXRX010000060.1:0-52740 GCF_042714995.1 Streptomyces sp. NPDC058665 | reverse complement strand
CCACAGGAAACCACCCTGCGGGCACTTCGGCGCCTTGCGATGCACCGCACCAGACGCCCCGGGCTATCCGCGAAGATCCACCGGACAGGACCTAGACGGGGCGCGTCGTCAGGTGGCGAGGCCCGTCTTGGCCCCCGCGCCGCACAGCGGGACGGTCACGGTGCGATCGGTCCACTCGCCGACTGCCGCCCAGCAGGCGACGCCGGTCGACTCGACGAAGAGACCGCGCGACGCCAACTCCCGCTGTGCCGCGCGGATCTGATCCTCGGTCACGGTGACGAAGGTCCCGCCCGATTCGCGTACCGCCCGCAGGATCTGGCGGGCGCGTGGTGGCCGCGGGATGGCGATGCCTTCGGCGAGGGTGGACGCCGGGGGCTTGAGCGTGCCGGGGAATCCGGTGCCGAGGTCGTCCTCCCCCGCGTGGAAGGCGGCGGCCAGCGGTGAGACGGCCTCGGCCTGGACGGCGACCAACTGGGGGCGCTCCGCGATCAGTCCGTGCGCGTGGAGTTCGGCGGTCGCGAGCGAGGCGCCGAGCAGCAGGGTGCCGTTGCCGACGGGGACGGCGATCGCCTCGGGGAGGCTGCCGCCGAGGTCCTCCCAGAGCTCGTACACGTATGTCTTCGTGCCGTGCAGGAAGTACGGGTTGTAGACATGGCTCGCGTAGAACGTGCCCGCTTCGCCGGCCGCGGCGCGGGCGGCTCGCGCGGTGGCCTCCCGGTCGCCCTTCACGCGTTCGAGGCGGGCGCCGTGGGCGCGGATCTGCTCGGTCTTCTGCGGTGACGTGGACTCCGGGACGTACACGGTGCAACTCAGCCCGGCCCGTGCGCAGTACGCGGCGACGGCCGTCCCCGCGTTACCGCTGCTGTCGGCGACGACACGGTGGACGCGCTCCGGTCCCAGCCGCAGGGCCAGTTCGGCCAGCATCACCGCGCCCCGGTCCTTGAAGGATAGGGTCGGCATCAGGAAGTCGAGCTTCGCGGAGACGGTGGGTGTCATCGGAACCAGCGGCGTACGGCCCTCGCCGAGAGACACCGCCCTTGTCGGAATCGGCAGCGCCTCCTCGTACCGCCACAGCGAATTCACGCGCCGCCCCAGGGAGTTGAGGGGAACGGGCGATGCGCTGAACTCCAGGTCCCAGGGGCCGCCGCACTCGGGGCAGCACCAAGGGGCCGATTCGACGGCGGCGCGTGTGCCGTCGACCGGGCAGAGGTACGTCGTCATGCGACCAGCATGACAGGCCGGGCGACAGCGGCAGGCGGCAAAGCTCCTGCGTACACCGCCCCTTGTCACTTCATGTGAAAGTCTGGCCTATGCTTGCGGTCAACAACCAACGGTTGCCAGGGTGTTGCTGTCTGTCAACTTGTTGGGAGTGAGCCTGTGGCTTTCGGTGAGCAGCCGGCCTATCTGCGTGTCGCCAGTGATCTTCGGCAGAAAATCGTCGATGGCGCTCTGCCGCCGAACACCCGGCTGCCGTCCCAGGCCCGGATCCGCGAGGAGTACGGGGTCTCGGACACGGTCGCTCTCGAAGCACGCAAGGTGCTGATGGCGGAGGGGCTCGTCGAGGGCCGTTCCGGCTCGGGCACCTACGTCCGTGAGAGGCCCGTCCCGCGCCGTATCGCCCGCTCCGGGTACCGGCCGCCGTCCGGCGCCAACCCCTTCCGGCAGGAGCAGGCCGAGGAAGGGGTGCGCGGCACGTGGGAGTCGAGCAGCGAACGCGACGAGGTGGCTCCGGAGATCGCGGAACGGCTCGGCATACAGCCGGGCGACCCCGCGATGCGTACGCGCTACGTCTTCAGGGACGCGGGGGAGCCGATGATGCTCTCCACCTCGTGGGAGCCCCTGGAGGTCACGGGACGCACACCGGTGATGCTTCCGGAGGACGGGCCGCTCGGGGGCTGCGGGGTCGTGGAGCGGATGGCGGCCATCGGGGTCGTGGTGGACAACGTGGTGGAGGAGATCGGCGCGCGCCCGGGGCTTGCGGAGGAGCTCCTGTTGCTCGGCGGTGTGCCCGGCCATGTGGTGATGGTCCTGGAGCGGACGTACTACGCGTCCGGCCGCGCGGTCGAGACGGCGGACGTGGTCGTCCCGGCGGACCGCTACCGCCTCGCCTATCACCTTCCGGTCAGATGACGATCGTATGACAACCGGTCGATCCGAGCGCCGGCCCGGCGGTCCGGTACGGTGGTGTGCCGCCTCAACAGGGCGTCGTACGCCGGGAGATGGCGCGCGACGGCCCGGGTCCGCCCCTGGAGCCCCGAATCTTCTTGGCCAGATGTGTACCTCTTTGTGTAAACGCGCATCCGCTGAGTGAAGGTCAGGCGTAGGCTCGGGCATATGCGGATTGGGGTTTCCAGCAGATCGCCCGAGTGGTGTGGACCGTTGGCGGGAGGGGCGCGATGAGCGACAGCGGTGCTGTGCTGCCCTGGCTGGTCATACGTCAGGACGACAACGGGAATCGGTACCGCGTGGGCAGGTACGCCACGAAGGACGAGGCGCAGAAGACCGTCGACAGCCTCGATATCAAGGGTCACAAGCAGCTCTACTGGGTCGAGCGCCTCCAGCAGACCGGCCGCTGACCTCGCGGGCTCCGGACCGCGGCCCCTCGTCGAGCCAGTGCCGACGGCCGCGTTACGATCCGGCCCATGAGTGACGGCGGAGCTGCAACGGTCTTGATCGACACGGTCGCGTGGGTCCGGCTGGAGCAGGGCAGGATCCTCTGTGCCCGCTCCCGCGGGAAGGATGTCTTCTACATCCCCGGGGGTAAGCGCGAAGGCGCGGAGACCGATCTGGAGACCCTGGTGCGTGAGGTCGAGGAGGAGCTGGCCGTGGCCGTCCTCCCGGCCACCGCGGCCCATCTGGGCACGTACGAGGCCCAGGCCCACGGTCAGCCCGACGGCGTTCTCGTCCGGATGAGCTGCTACTCCGGCGAGTACCGGGGCACGCCGGCCGCCACGAACGAGATCGAGGAGATCAGCTGGCTCTCCTACGGCGACCGGGCCCGTGTGGCCCCCGTCGACCAGCTTCTCTTCGACGACCTCAGGGCCTCGGGCGAGCTGGCATGACCCTCCGTCAAGATAGATCTTCTTCGATTCCGGGTATGTGCTGATAAACCCTCCCATAAGGGGCATGGGTTCGCTGTCAGTCTGGAGAAGTGGTCGGCTTGATCGAGGCGGAGAGTACCTACGCCGAGTGGACCTTCCCCGCCGAGCCGGATGCCGTACGTACCGCACGCCACGCGGTACGCGATGCCCTCGGCGGCTGGCTGCTCGACCACTCTGTTCGTGATACGGCCGTCCTGCTGGTCAGTGAGCTGGCCACCAATTCCCTGCGGTACACACCGGGGCCGATCGGTGTCAGGCTGGCTGTCGTCCCGTTGGGCCCCGCGGACCTCACCGGTGCCGCGCTGCTGGTGGAGGTGTCCGATCCGCTCCCCGAACCGCCGACCGCACGGTCCGCCGGCCCCGACGACGAAGGGGGTCGCGGGCTCCAGCTCGTCGCGTGCTCGGCCCGGCGGTGGGGTACACGCCGGGGGAAGACGGGTAAGACGGTGTGGTTCGAGCTGCCGCTCCCTGGTTAGGAGTGTTGAGGGACAACGATCACGTTGGTCTCGGCTCAAAAAGAACGAGACTGTGCTGTGATCGTGAACGCCGTACCAGTCAGGGCCGTAGTGCTGAATACTGCGGGGATGGCCGGTCCGGTGCGTGAGCTGGAGGGGACGGTCGCGTGAGCGAGATATCTGGAACGGCGGACGACGTCGTGTGGCAGAGCAGTCCGCCTGGCTCGATCTATGACTACATAAAGGTCGCTTCCTTCTCGATCGGGCCCGACGGGCTGGTCGACCAGTGGAGTCTGCGAGCCGCTGAGCTGTTCGGAATCACTCCGGACGAGGTCAGGGGCAAGGACCCGGTGGAGGTGTTCGTACCCTCCGACCTCCGTACCCGTGGGCACCGCAAGATCGCGGAGATCCTCGACGGCAAGGAGTGGACCGGGCTCGTCCCGTTCCAGGTGCCCGGCGAACGTGGCGTGCACGGCCTCGCCGAGGTCTATGTGATGCCCAGCGAGACCGAGAGCGGCGAACGGGCCGCGCTCTGCATCGTCGTGGACGTCCGCGCCCTGCGCCGGATCGAAACGGAACTCGCCTCTTCGCAGGCGATTTTCGGTCAATCTCCCTTTGGCTTCGTGCTGTTCGGCACGGACCTCACCGTCCAGCGGGCGAACCAGCGCTTCGCCGCCGTCTTCGGCGGCTCGGCGGACGAGCACCGGGGCCGCACGGTCCACGACTATCTCTCCCGCCCCGAGGCGGACCGGCTGAACGCCTCCCTCAAGCGGGTCCTGGCGACCGGCGAATCCGCCACCGACATCCAGATCGTCGGCGTCACCCCGGGCGGCAAGGAACGCCGCCATTGGTCCATCAACCTGTACCGCGTCCTCAGCGGAGCCGGCCGTACGATCGGGGTCGCCGGTCTCGGCAGTGACGTCACCCGTCGTCAGATCGCCGCGCGCGAGGCCGCGAGCGCCCGCCGCAATCTCGCGATCCTGAACGAGGCGAGCGCGCGGATAGGCAACTCCCTCGACCTGGAGACCACGGCCAGGGAACTCCTCGACGTTTCCGTCCCCGGCTTCTGCGACCTCGCGTCCGTCGACCTCTACCAGGGGCTGCTCACCGGGGAGGAGGCCCCGCCGGGACGCGGCGGCTCCTCCGGCCCCGATTCAGGCGGTGGCAGCGCCGCCCTGCGACGGGTCGCCGTCGCCAGCGCCGTCGCCGACGCGCCCCTGCTCGGAGCCGACCTGACGGGCGGAGGCGCGGTCGAGTCCCCGTCGGCCGGCGCCGTCCACCGGTATCCCTTCAACTCGCCCTGCGCCAACGCCCTGCGTACCGGCCGGGTCCAGACGGTGCCCGGCGGGCCCGGCAGCCTCATCCAGTCCACCTTCGCCGTGCCGATGGTCGCGCACGACACCGTGGTGGGACTCGCCCAGTTCTCCAGGACCAAGGGCAGCGAGCCCTTCGGGGAGCGGGACCGCGCCCTCGCCGTGGAGCTCGCCGCGCGCGCCGCCGTCTGTATCGACAACGCCCGCCTCTACCGGAGGGAGCACGAACGCGCGCTGATACTCCAGCGCAGTCTGCTTCCGCCCGGCGATCCCGAGGCCGCCGGGCTCGACATAGCGTGCCGCTATCTGCCGGGCAACACCGCCACCGAGGTGGGCGGAGACTGGTTCGACGTCATCGAACTGCCCGGACACCGGACCGCCCTGGTCGTCGGCGACGTGATGGGACGGGGGCTGCGCGCCGCCGTCGCCATGGGTGAACTCCGCACGGCTGTACGCACCCTGGCACTGCTCGACCTGGAGCCCGCCGAGGTCCTCTCCGCGCTGGACGAGATCGCGCGCGGCCTCGGCACACCGAGCGGCGCCCAGCAGGCCTCCCGTGTCGCCCACAAGTCGCGGGACGCCGATCTCTCCGAGGTGTATCTCGCGACCTGCGTCTACGCCGTCTACGACCCGGTCACCCGCCGCTGCACCTTCGCCAACGCCGGTCATCCCCCTCCTGTGCTCGTCGAGCCGGGCGAGGAGGCGCTGCTCCTGGACGTACCGCCAGGGATGCCCCTCGGCGTCGGTGGAGAGCCCTTCGAGCAGGTCGAGGTCGACCTTCCCGAGGACGCGCTGCTCGCGCTCTACACGGACGGTCTCGTCGAGTCGCGCGACCATCCGATCGACGAAGGGCTGACGGCTTTCCGGCGGGCGCTGACCAGTCCCGTACGGCCCCTGGAAGACGTCTGCGACCACGTGCTCAACACGCTCGACACCCGGCACGGCGAGGACGACATAGCGCTGCTGATGGCCCGCATACAGGGCCTGCCCACCGAGGCGGTCGGCGACTGGCAACTGCCGCGCGAGCCGCGCTCCGTCGGCCGCGCCCGCGAGGTCGCCCGCGCGCAGCTCCACTCCTGGGGCCTCGAACCGCTGGTGGACACCGTCGAACTGCTCGTCAGCGAACTGGTCACCAACGCCATGCGCTACGGCGAGGGCGAGATCCGGCTGCGGCTGCTCCGCGACCGCACGCTGGTCTGCGAGGTGTGGGACGCGGGTCTCGTACAACCGCGCAGGCGACGCGCGCGCGACACCGACGAGGGAGGGCGCGGGCTCCAGCTGGTCGGCCTGCTCAGCGCCGCCTGGGGGTCGCGCCGCACCCCCCGGGGGAAAACGGTCTGGTTCGAACTCGCCCTGCCCGACGGGGACTCGACGACGGAGCCCAGCGTCGAACAGCTCCTCAGCATGTTCTGACCCGGCGGGCGCCCCCCACTCCGGCCGGGTCACGGGAAGACGCCGGCCGGACGGCGGGCTGCTCCTCCGTCGCCCGATGGACCGGGGGAGTCGCGTCAGAAACGGCCGCCGCCGCTCATACGGCCGCGGGTGCCGGCGCCTCCGAAAACGCCAGGACCGGCATCACGACCGTCACCGTCACCGCCGCCATCACCGTCACCGGACCGGCCGCCGAGGATGATTCCGCCGAGCACGGCACCGCCGAGCCCGTTTCCCACTCCTGCCCCTGACCCCGCCCCTGTCGCACCGCCCGGACCGGACCGGCTCCCGAACGAGCGCACATCCTGCTCGGCGAGGTTCTGCGCCTGCCTCGCGAGAGCGTCCGCGTGCTGGGCCTCGGCCAGCGCGCCCCGCGCGTCGCCCAGCTCCGTCAGAGTCCCGGCCTGGTCGAGCCTCCGCTCCGCCTCCGCGAGCCGCGTGCGGGCTTCGCCGCCCACCGCACCCCGACGCGTCGCGATGTAGCCGTCCGCCGCGCCGACCGCCGAGCGTGCGCCGAGCGACGCCCGGTCGAGCAGCGCCGGTGTACGGCGTCCCTCCGCCTCGCCCTCGCCCTCGCGCGCGCCCGCGAGGGCCTCGTCCAGCACCGCGTCCGCCTCCTCGGTCCTGCGCAGGGCGTCCATCGGATCAAGTGGCCCGGCGGCCTGTTCCTGCCGCACGTCGGCGATCACCGCCTCGGCGCGCGCGATCCGCCCCTCAAGATCCGCCGTGGGTGTGCCTTCCTCCATGCCTTCGAGCAGGCCGCGCGCGTCCGCCAGATCGGTCTCCAAGTCGGTCAGCGAGCCCGGGAACTCGCCGGCCGCCTCGGCGAGTTCGAGAGCGCGCCGCTCCACGGCCTCGACCAGGATCGCCGCCTGCCCGATGGCGCTCTCCGCCGCACGGACATATACGGCCGCGGCTCCGTCGTCGCCCGCCTCGATCGAGCGGCGCGCGTCGTCCAGGCCGGCCGTCGCGAACACCAGCCGGTCGTCGGCCTGTTCGACAGCGTCCCCGACGGGCGCGGACGCCGACTCCGCGTACCGCTCCCGCATCGCGGTGAGAGTGGCGGCGGCCGTGACGCTTCTGCCGCTCAGCTCCCGGAACCCGGCCTCGGCGGTGGTCAGCGCCTGCGGCGCGGCGCGCTCCCTCGCGCGCAGCCGGTCGAAGTCCCCCGATTCGGCGTCCAGTCGGCCGTTGGCGTCCGTACACCGGGCGACGATCTCGTCCAGCATGCGGCGCCGGGCGCGGTCGTCCTCCGGGAACGCGTCGTCCAGCTGCAGACGCAGCCGGAAGGCGGACGCCAGCTCCCCCTTCGCGTAGGCCACGGAGTCTTGGAACGGTCGCGTCGCCTCCTCCCCGAACTGCGCCGTGGCGAAGCCGAGTTCCTCCTCGCTGGTGCGCACGGCGTCGTCGGTCTCGACGAGCACCTGTCCCGCCCTTCGATCGAGCTCCGGCAGCGGTGTCCGCGGCGAAGGACCCGCGACTCCCCAGGTCTCCTTGCCACCGTGCAGCGTCGTACGGCTCCAGGCACGGTGCCTGCCCTTGATGTAGCTGTAGGCGGCGAGAGCCGCGGCCCCGCCCACCAGGACAACAGGAAGGACGAGCGCGCTGCCCGCCCGGTTGGAGGCGGCCTCGCGGCCAGGGTCCACCGGGCCGGAAGAGATGGCGGGCGTGGGGATGGGCGTGCCGGCCGCTGCCGCGCGGATGCCGTCGGCCGCGCCGATCGCGGCTCCCGCCCAGTCGTTCCGGTGGAGAGCGGGTTCCACAGCGGTCCTCGCCACGTTCGCGAGCCTGTCCTCGGTAAGAGGGGAGTCGGCCGCGGCGGCGTACGCGTACCGCCGGTCATGCGTGGCGACGGCGAGCAGGATGTCGTCGCGGCCGAGACGGTTCCGCCCGGCGGTCGCGGCGGCCCAGCTCTCTCCGGTTCTGCCGGAGAAGTCACGCACGTAGACGACGAAGAGATGGATACGGGCATCCCGGTACAGCCGGTCGAGCGATGCTGTCACCGCCCGCTGCCGGCCGTCGAGCGCACCGACCTTGTCGGTGATCTGTCCCTGATGCGAAAGGGTGACGGGATCCTCGGCGCGCGCGTCGGGCGAGACGGCGGGCATCAGCAGCCACCCGGCCGTCAGCAGCATGGCCAGGAGGCTCCGGCCGGCTGTTCGAGTCCGGTTACGGCGTACTGTCCGCGTCACATTTTGGAGGCTATGTCCGGCCTCGGTGGTCCGCGACCGGACTGCCGACCCCGCGCGGACGCCCGAAGCGCCGGGCTCGGTGCCGTTCCGGCCGGCGCCGCACGCGGGGCGGCGCCGGCCGGCCCTTCGGGATCCGGCGCGGGAATCAGATGCTGAAGCGCTCCTTGGCCAGCATCGGACGGATACGCGAAGCGAAACCGCCGGTGCGGAAGGGGCGCTGCAGCAGACCGGGGCGCAGTTCCTGGGCGAGCGCGGCGGCGATCATGCCCTGATCCAGGGCGAGAGCGGAGCTGCTGACGTGGCCGCTCCCCACATTGACCGAGTCGCGGAAGCCGAAGCCGTCCTCGTACGCGCCGAAGTCCGCCGCGATGGACTTGAGGTTGGCGAGGGCTTCCGACCGGGCGTAGGGCAGGGCGAGGAAGGAGGCGTGCGGGGTCACGACCCCGTTGGTGTAGGCGGAGGCGGGCGGCAGCGGCTCACCGTGCGTGACATAGGTGCGGTCGGTGTTCGAGGCGTATCCGTCGATGTTCATGCCGATCGCGTCCACGCCGTACTCCTGGTAACCACCTTCGGGCACCTCGGCGGGGGAGAACCCCCAGTAGCCGTATTCCGCCTCCTCCAGGCCGTGCTCGATCTGGGAGCGGACGAATCGGCGGTGGGTGGTGCCCCATGAGCGGGGTGACCACTCCGGCTCGGGCACGAACAGCGGCACCATCAGGGCTTCGAACATCGAGCCGCCCCAGGTCGGGACCAGTTTGCGGCCCCGGTAGGTGTAGTGCCCCTGGAAGAGCCGGACGCCGTCGACGGTGTCGTACGCCCCGCCGGGCGGCTGCTCCTGACCGTGCTCGGGGAGCATCGTGCGGAACATGTGCCAGTAGTGGTCCGAGGGAAGGCTGCCGTCGGCGATGCCCAGGTAACTGGCCATGCGGGGCTCGGTGTTGAGCGCTCCGTAGTGGTGGCCGGTGGGCTCGCCGGTGTCGGTCCAGAAACCGCCCCGGAGCTGGCCGGGGTTGGCCACCGGGTCCCCGGCGTCGTACGGGGTGTAGTAGTACGACCAGTCGGCGGTGGCCAGCAGCTTGCCGACCCGGCGGCGCAGCCGGCTGTCCGCGTCGGCGGCGATGAGCAGGCCGGTCACGAGCCAGGCGTTGTCGACCGAGGAGAGGAAGGGACGGACCGGGTCGCCGGTGCCCGGCCAGTTGGTGAGCACCGAGCCGTCGTGGGCGTCGTACCAGTTGAGCCAGAAGCCGTGGTGGCGTTCGAGCTTCTCGACGGCCGTGAGGGCCCGGTCGAGGCGGCGGTGCATGGTGTCCTCGTCGATGACGCCGAGTCCGGCGGCGGCGACCGTGGACCAGAGCCCGCAGCCGATGTTGGTCGGCGAGGTGTTCTGGGAGGGGACCGGCCCGCCCGGTGCGTCGAGGTTGATCTTGTCGGCGGCGAGACCGATGTCGGTGGTCATCGCCTCGATCGAGTGATACGTGTCGCGGAACCAGCGGCGCAGCAGCGGTGTATCAGAGGCGTGAGCGGCACGAGCAGGCGACGCGACCGCGGTCGGCGCGGACACGGCGGGTGTGGCGAGGGCGCCGAGGGACAGGGCGGTGGCCCCTGTTCCCGCGGCGGCGAGAAATGTACGACGGTCCATGAGAGTCCAGCTCCCCTTGGCAGATGTGGAGTGGTGGCCAGGTTCGGTGCCTGGGCCAGGTCTTTTGGCCGCCGCCATGGCCGGAGTAATGGGCGGAGGGGCCGGCCATGGCGGCGGTGTCGGTACGGGGACCGACGGCGGTCAGGTGCCGCCGGTCCCCGGGACTGTGGGCGCGCTCAGGTGCGGACGAGGCGCAGGAAGCGGATACCGGGGTTGGGCAGCGGCACGGTCAGCGTGGCCGTGCCCGCGTCGTCGGCGACCAGGGGCCCGAAGGGCTCCACCGGCAGCTCGTCGGCGGCCCGCAGCTTCGCCCACTGGGGCTCGTCCGGCCAGTCGCCGCCGTTGAGGTCGTTCCAGACGGCCTGGATGTTGGCGTGTTCCTCGTCGACCCGGCGGGAGAGGGCGGTGTAACCGGAGCCCGGCCGAAGTCCGGTGACCCGCACGGTCGCCGTGCGGTCCAGCGGCGCGGAGCCGTCGATCTTGGACTGGTCGAGCGTGCCGTTCCAGACCAGGACGTCGACGGTGGTGCTGTCGTCGGCGCGGGTGGCCAGGGACTCCACCAGCGCCTCGGCGCCGTCGCCCGTGACCACGGCGGGGATCCGCCCTCCGGCCAGCTGGGAGAGGAGATAGAGCGCCCAGAAGCGCGGCTTGCGCAGATTGCCGACCGTGAGGAGACCGAATCCGCCGTGGAAGAGGCGGGGCGGCCAGCCCAGTTCCTCGAACTGGTCGGAGGCGACCCAGTAGGCGAGCGCGTCGGTCGACGACAGGGCGCTCTTCATACCGCGCAGGATGAACGGAGCGGCGAAGACGGAGTCGCTGACCCGGTGGAAATGGGTGGGGGTGACACCCCACTCGGTCCACAGGATCTCCGGCTCGGGGCGTCCGGTCGCCTCCGCGAACGCGCGCGTCATCGGACGGAAGTCGAGCGGGGCGTTGCCGTAGGTGTGGGTGGAGACGAAGTCGACGGGTACGTCGCGCTCCTGGCAGTACTCAAGAAAGGCGCCGACCCAGCCGGCCGCGGCGGACGACGGGCCGCCGACCCTGATCCGCTCGTCGACACCCTTCACGGCGCGGACGGCGACCTCGTAGAGCAGGTGGTAGTCGTCCTGGGTGCCGTTCCAGAAGACCTCCAGATTGGCCTCGTTCCAGACCTCGAACTCCCAGCCCGCCACGGTGTCCTTGCCGTACCGGTCCTGGAGGTGGACGGTCACCTCGCGGCAGAGGTCGCCCCAGTGCTCCCACACGGCGGGCCTGGACACCAGAGCCCGGTAGTCGAAGACGGTGTAGTCCGGGTCGGCGGCCAGCTCCTTCGGCATGAAGGAGAGTTCGACGACGGGCTGGAGACCGGTCGCCAGGAACCGGTCGTAGACCGCGTCCAGGCCGGAGAAGTCGAAGGAGCCGTCCGGCTGGACGGTGAGTGTCTCCGGGAGGAAGGTGCCGTGCGCCCGCACGGAGCGGACGCCGATCTCGTCGCGGACGATCTCCAGGGCACGGGCGTACTCCTTCGCGACGTCCGAGCCGCCCGCGCCCGGCTTGTCCCAGGCCAGCAGGGAGAAGTGCTCGGCGCCGATCATCCTGTTCCAGACGCCGGGGAGAGGAGTGGCGGGTGCGGCGGCGTCCACCGTGACGGTGACCGGGGCGGGGCCTGAGCCGGCGGGCTCGGCGCGGCCGGAGGCCGCCTGCGAGAGGGCGCCGGCTCTGCCGTCGGACCAGGTCGCCACCTTGTAGTGGTAGACGCGTCCGGGCTCGGCGAGGGTGTCGGCGTACGGCGGATGGGGTACGGCGAGCACGTCGCCGCCGAGGTGGTCGAGCGGTTCGTAGGGGCCGTCGGCGGACTCGGCGCGGTGGACGAGATAGCCGAGCGCGCCCGCCACCGGTTGCCAGGTCAGCAGCACATGGCCGGTGCCGTCCTCGGCGGACAGGCCGACGGGGGCGGGGAGTTCCCCGATGCCGGTGAGCCGCTGATCGCTGGGCTTCCCGATACGGGTCTCCCAGTCGGCGCGAGCGGTGGACTTCTCGGTCATGTCGGTACAAACCTTTTCGTCGATGAGTGCGCGGCGGTAGAGCGGCGGCGTCGGAGCCGCGGTACGCGTCGGGAAGGCCGGTGGCGGCGGCTACTTCATGCCGGTGGTGGCGAGGCCCTGGGTGAAGTGCCGTTGCAGGACGAGGAACACCAGCAGCACCGGCAGGATGATCAGGAGGGAGCCGACCATCAGCATGCCGTTGGAGCCGTCCGACTGGTTGGGGTCGGTGGCGAAGGTCGCGAGGGCCACCGGGAGGGTGTATTTCCCTGGGTCGTTCGTCGCGATCAGCGGCCAGACGAAGTTGTTCCAGGAGCCCAGGAAGATAAGGATCGAGAGCGTCGCCAGCGCCGGTTTGACCAGCGGCATCGCGATCCGCCAGAAGATGTACCACTCGCGGGCACCGTCGATGCGGGCCGCTTCCAGCAGTTCGTCGGGGATCGACTGCATGAACTGGCGCATCAGGAAGACCCCGAAGGCCTGGGCGGCGAACGGCAGTACCAGCCCCGCGTAGGAGTCGATCAGCTGGAGCTTGCTCATCAGGACGAAGAGCGGCAGCAGCATCAGATTGCCGGGCACCATCAGCGCGCCGAGCACCAGCGCGAAGATCCTGTTCCGGCCGCCGAACCGCAGTTTGGCCAGTGCGTAGCCCAGCATCGAGCAGAACACCAGATTGGACAGGGTCACCAGGACGGCCACCGTGAGGGAGTTGAAGAAGTAGAGCGGTACGTCGAGACGGTCGAGCAGTTCGCCGAAGTGCTCGAAGGTCCACTCGGTGGGGATCCACACCGGCGGGCTCGCGGTCAGGTCGCGGTCGGTCTTGAACGCCGACAGACCCATCCACAGGAACGGCGCCGCCATGACCAGCAGGCCGACCGAGAGCAGCGCATAGACGCCGGTCTTCTTCAGCCGTCCGCCGCTCGACGTCGGGGGCGGGGGAGTGGTGGTGGTGCGTGCGGCGCTCATTTCGTGTTGTCCTTCAGCAGACGGAGCTGGAGCACCGTGATCGCCATGATCACGACGAAGAGCACATACGCCATGGCGCTCGCGTAACCCATGTGGAAGAAGTTGAAGCCCTCGCGGTACATGGCCAGCGACACGGTGAGCGTGCTGTCCGACGGCCCGCCCTGTGTCATCACGAACGGCTCCTCGAAGACGTTGAGATAGCCGATGGTGGTGATCACCGTGGTGTAGAGCATCGTGGGCCGCAGCAGCGGCACGGTGATACGGCGGAACTCCTGCCACGTGCTCGCGCCGTCCAGCCGGGCCGCCTCCCGTACGTCGGGCGGGATGGCCTGAAGGCCGGCGATGAAGAGCACCATGACCGTGCCGAGGTTGCGCCACACGGCCATCACGATCAGCGAGGGCATGGCGAGTGCCTCGGAGCCGAGGAAGTCCGGGGAGGTCAGGCCGACTTCGGAGGCAAGGCCCGCGATCAGTCCGTCGGACGGGTCGAGGACGAAGCGCCAGACGACGGCGATCGCGACGATGCTGGTCACGACCGGGGCGTAGAAGCCGACCCGGAAGAAGGTACGGGCCCGGTCGATGCCGTTGTTGAGCAGGACCGCGACGACGAGCCCGAGGCCGACGGTCAGCGGGACGCCGACGACCACGAAGTAGGCGGTGTTGAACAGGGCCTTGAGGAACTTCTCGTCCTCGAACAGCTTCGTGTAGTTCTCAAGGCCGATGAACTCCGCCGAGAAGGGATCGGTGACATTGCGCAGTCCGAAGTCCGTGAAGCTCATGAGGAGCGTCGCGAGGATCGGCAGAGCCATGAAGACGGCGAAGAGCACCAGGAAGGGCGTGGAGAACAGCCAGCCGGCCATGTGCTGTACGGCGACGGGCCGTTGCTTGCGGTGGTCGTGGCCACCGGACGGGGAGTCCGCCCCCGGCCCGGACTTGACCGGGGCCGCGTCCGCCACAGATTCGGTCGTGGTGCTCATGACGACTACTCCACAAGCCCTTCGATGCTGGACTGGGCCTTCTGCGCGGCGTCCTCGGCGGAGGCCTTGCCCTGGGTCACCTGGGAGATGGCCTCGTCGGCCTTCGAGGAGATCTCCGTCCACTGGGGCAGGACCGGCCAGGACTTGGCGGTCTCCATCTGCGCACGGAAGATCTTGAAGTTGGCGTCGTCGGCGAGGTCGCCGGAGTCCCAGGCGCTGGTGTTGGCCGGCAGATCACCCGAGCGTTTGAACCAGTCCTTCTGCCCCTCGGTGCCGGTGAGATAGCTCAGGAACTCCTTGGCGGCTTCCTTGTGGTCGCTGTCCTTGGAGACGACGAGGCTGGAGCCGCCGGCCATGGAGACGGAGCCCTGGTCCGCCGGGACCTTCGCGATGGCCCACTTGCCCTTGAGGTCCGGGTAGTTGTCGTTGATGCCCGCCATGGTCCAGGGGCCGGAGTAGAACATCGGGACGTCGCCGCTGTTGAAGTCGGTGAGGACCTCGTAGCCGGGCTGGAAGCTCTTCTTGGAGAGACCCTTCTCGAAGTATGTGCCGTACTCCTTGAGGGCCTTGACGGTCTCCGGGCTGTTCATGGCGGCCTTGCCGTCGTCGGAGACGATCGAGCCGCCGGCCGAGTACAGGAAGGGGTACCAGCTCTGTACGGCGTCCAGGCCGCTCGGCTGGAAGTAGATGCCCCACTGGGTGCCGGCTTTTTCCTGGAAGGCGGTGGCCGCCTGTTGGAGTTCGGGCCAGGTGGCGGGGGGTTTCGTTATGCCTGCCTTCTTCGCCAGGTCGGTGCGGTAGTAGAGGACGCGGGTCTCGACGTACCAGGGGACGCCGTAGACCTCGTCGTCGGCCACGCCCTGGTCCCAGGCGGCGGGGAAGAAGGAGTCCTTCTTGAACGTCTTGGTGTCGACCGGCTCCAGGACGCCGAGTTCGGCGAACTCGCCCATGTAGCTGCTGCCCATCTGCGTCACGTCCGGCAAGGTGCCGGCGGCAGCCGCGGAGACCAGCTTCTGGTGGGCGACGTCCCAGCCGATGGGGGTGACCTTGACGGTGATGTGCGGGTTGGCGTCCTCGTACACCTCGGCCACCTCGGCGAGCTTCTCGCCCTCGGCGCCCATGGCCCACACGGTGAGGGTCTGCTTCTTGTCGGCGGCGACCCCCGCGCCCCCCGAACTGCCGCATGCGGTGATCCCCGCGGCCATCGTGAGAGCGAGGGCGGCTGAGGCGGTTCTGGCGTTGCGATGCATGGACGGCTCCTCCTTGAGCGCACCGATGTATGCGCTGCCTGTAAGCGCATACATCACTCTGGTGCAGTCGTTCCGGGAACCGCAAGGGGGCCATTGGTCACACTCGTGCAACATGTGCGACACCCGGAGGCTCTGCCTCCGCAGGCTAGGTGGGCTGTTTGCGTTGTGGAAGTAATGAGGGTTATTCCGGTTGTGGTCATCGGTGGCGGGCCGGGGCTAATGTCGCGCTCATGTCTGAGTTCGAGCACGGCTATCCCTTCGACCCTGCCTACGGCCGGACCCTCGACGAGCTGCTCGACATCCCGGCGCCCGCCCCTCCGGTGGGATACGACGCGTACTGGCGGGACCGGTTCGAGGCGGCGGCCGGGGTGGCGACCGCCCCGGCCGTGGGGCCGCAGGAGGACGAGCGGAACGGCTGCCGGATCTTCGGGGTGTCCTACACCTCGGTCGGCGGACTGCGCCTCGGTGGCTGGCTGGTGCGGCCGGCCGCGGGGCCCGTCGAGCACGGCTTCGTGATCGGGCACGGCTACGGCGGGCGCCAGGAGCCGGGCGCGGATGTGCCGCTGCCGCTGCCCCGGAGCGCGGCCATCCTGCCGTGTGTACGGGGGATGGGCTCGCGGAGCCGGCGCCCCGGGATTCCCGGCGAGGCCGGGGAGCATGTGCTGCACGGCATCGAGTCACGCGAGACGTATGTGATCGGCGACTGTGTGGCCGATCTGTGGTGCGCGGCGTCGGCGTTGCTGGAGCTGGTGCCGGAGCTGAGGACGGGGACGGCGTCGGAACCGGGGGAGGAGGCCCGGCTCGGGTATGTGGGGGAGAGTTTCGGAGGCGGGCTCGGGGCGCTGGCGCTCCCGTGGGACGACCGGTTCGCCTGCGGGCAGTTGACCGTGCCGACGTTCGGGAATCACCCGCTGCGGGTGACGCTGCCGAGCGTGGGGAGCGGGGAGGCGGTACGGACGTACCGCGAGCGGCATCCGGAGGTCATGGACGTCCTCCCGTACTTCGACGCCGCGACCGCGGCGAAACGGATCCGGGTGCCGATGCTGGTCGCGCCCGCGCTGTTCGATCCGGCGGTGCCGCCGCCGGGGCAGTTCGCCGTCTACAACGCCCTGCCCGAGCCGCGCGAGCTGCATCTGCTGCGGGCGGGGCACTTCGAGTACGAGGGTGAGAGCGCGGACGTGGCGGCGCTGGCGAAGGCCCGGCGTGAGTTCTTCGCCACCCGGCTCGGCTGACCCGGGCCGCCCCGGCCGGCCCGCTGGGCCGTGTCTTCGAAGGAGCGCCCTCCGCCTGTAAGGCGGGGCCCAGGGCCGGCTGGTGCGGTGCGTCGCAAGGCGGAGGATCGGCCTCGTACTGGGCGTACGTGGGCGACTCCGACAACGCCGCGAGGTGCCGCCCGCCGTAGTAGCGGCTGATGTCACTGCGGCGCCGCGGGCCAGGCGCGACTTCGAAGACACGGCCCAAGGCCGGACAGCCGCGCCCGCGCCCGTGTCCGCCGCCGCGTCCCTACCCGCAGCCGCAGCTTGAGCGGCGCGTCACCGAGACCGGGAGCATCAGGGAGACCGGGGCGCGCGTGGGGTCGGCCAGGCGGTGGATGAGGAGTTCGACCGCCTCCTCGCCCAGGCGGCGCATCGGCTGGCGGACCGTCGTCAGGGACGGGCGGACGATCCGGCTCAGCGGAATGCCGTCGAAGCCGGTCACCGCGATGTCGTCGGGCACCCGCACCCCACGCCGTTCCAGTGCGTGCAGCGCGCCGATCGCCATCTGGTCGTTGGCGAATAGGATCGCCTGGGGCCGCTCGCTCCCGCGCCCGGCGGCGCGGTCCAGCAGCGCGTCGGCGGTCCGTTCGCCCTCCGCCTGCGTCATCATCCCGGCGCGCAGGTCGGGCTCGTCGGCCACCGGCAGGCCCGCCTCCCGGCAGGCCTCCTGATAGCCGCGGAACCGCGCCTGCGCGTCCGGCGATTCACGCTCGCCGCCCACGAACGCGAGCCGGCGGAGCCCGTGGTCACGGATGAGATGGCGGGCCAGCTCCCGTTCCCCGTCGGAGTTCGCCACCTCGATGTGGTCGAGGTGGTCGATCTCGCGCGGCCCGGCCAGCATCACGATCGGCAGCCGCCGCGAGATCACCTCAAGATCCTCGGTGGGCACGGTCCTCGCCAGTACGGCGAACCCGTCCACCCGCCCCGCCACCTTGGCGACCAGGCTCTCCGGCCCGCCCACCAGCGAGGCGGCGATCAGCAGCGCGTACCCGTGCCGCCGTGCCGCCCGTTCCATGCCACGGATGATCTGGTCGGAGTAGAGCATGACGGCCGAGTCGTCGGCCTCGGCCTCCGCCTCCGCGCCCGTCTCGGCGTCCGGGTCCGCGTAGTCGGGGAAGCAGAGTCCGAGGACACCGGTGGTGCGGCTGGCCAGACCACGCGCGTTGCCGCTCGGTACGTAACCGAGGGCGCGGGCCGCGTCCAGTACGCGGTCTCGGGTCTCCGCGCGTACCGAGTCCGGATTCCGGTAGACCCGCGAAACCGTCGCGATCGAGACGCCGGACCGTTCGGCGACGTCGTACACCGTGGGGGCACTCAACCGATCCGACCGTCCGCTCTCGCCGCGCTGTCTCTGACCGCTCACTCTCCACCGGGCCCGTTCCGCTGCCGGACGCCGGCGCACCTACGCTGTAAGCGCATTCACTTTACGGCGCCGGTCTGTGCACGAGCAAGGTCACCCCCCTTGACGCCCCCCTCGGGGCCCCCGTCCCCGCTGTCCGTCCCAGGCCCGGCCGTGCCCCTGAGCGCCACGAACGAGAAGAGCGCGGCCCCCACCATCACCACCGCCGCGCCCACCGACGCCAGTCCCATCCCGTGCGTGAAGGCGTCCCGCGCCGCCGTCAGTACGCCCGCGGCGGTCTCCTCCGGGAGCCGGGCCGCGGCAGCCGCCGCGCCGCCCAGGGTCTCGCGTACGGCGTCGGCCTGACCGCCCGGCAGCGCGGCGGTGACACCGGCCGGCAGGGCGTCGGCCATGTCCCGGCTGTAGACCGCGGCCCCGACCGAGCCGAGGACGGCCATCCCCAGCGCCCCGCCGAGCTCCTGGCCCGATTCGAGTACGGCGGCGGCCGAGCCCGCGCGCTCGGGCGGGGCGGCGCCGATGGCGAGTTCGTTGGCGAGTGTCATGGCGGCGACGAGGCCGCCCACATACAGTGCGGCGGCGGCGAGGCAGAACCAGAGCGCCGAGTCGGCCCGGACCTGGGTCAGCCAGAAGAAGCCGGCCGCCGAGAAGAGGAACGCCCCGCCCATCACATACGCGCGGTCGGTGCGCTGCGCGAGGATCGCCGACGCCGGCGCCGCCACGATCACGCCCGAGGCCGGTACGAGGCTCCACAGCGCGGCCTCGAACGGACTCAGCCCCTGCACGGACTGGAGGTACTGGGTGAGGAAGACCGCCATCCCCACCGTGGCGAACATCGCGAGCAGATTCGCGAACACCGGTCCCCCGAAGGCGCGTCGCCCCAGCAGTCCGAGGTCGATCATGGGGTGGGCGAGGCGCTTCTGGCGGCGTACGAAGACATACCCGAGCACCAGTCCCAGGGCGACGGCCGCGGCGGGCCCCGGCGCGAACCCGTGCCGGGCCCACTCCTTGACGCCGTGGATGACCGTGAGCAGGGCGGCGAGCGAGAGAGCCGCGCTCACCAGGTCGAAGGGCTCCCGCGAAGCGCCCCGGCCCTCCGTCCTGGACTCCGGCACCAGAAACGGCACCAGCACGAGCAGCAGCACCATCGCCGGCAGGTTGATCAGGAAGACCGACCCCCACCAGAAGTGTTCGAGCAGCAGCCCGCTGACCACCGGCCCCAGCGAGATCCCGGTGGTCATGACCCCCGTCCAGATCGTCACCGCCCGGCCCCGCTGCCTCGCGTCGTGGAAGAGGTTGCGGATCAGCGCGAGGGTCGACGGCATCAGGGCGGCGCCGCCGAGCCCGAGCAGCGCGCGTACGCCGATGAGGGCGTCGGCCGAGTGCGCGTACGCCGCCGCCACCGAGGCCGCGCCGAAGACCGCCGCGCCGGCGAGCACCAGCCTGCGCCGGCCGATCCGGTCGCCGAGCGCCCCCATGGTGATGAGCAGCCCCGCCAGCACGAAGCCGTACATGTCGAGGATCCACAACTGCTGGGTGGCGCTGGGCTCCAGATCCTGGCTGACGTACGGGATCGCGAAGTAGAGGATCGAGATGTCCATCGAGACGAGGAGCAGCGGGAGCATCAGGACGCCGAGCGCGGTCCATTCCCTGCGGCCCGCGAGCCGGGGTGCGTGTGAGTTCTCCATGGCCGGTACGTTCCCGGCTTCGCGTGTACGCGGCAAACAGCTGCCTAGTGCACCGGCCCTGAAGCCCTGTTCAGACCCGGGAGTTGAGTCCTCAGCGCACTAGTACGGTGGATGTCATGACCGTCGATCCGCCCTACCTCCGCATCGCGGCCGAGCTCCGCCGCCGTATCGCGTCCGGCGAACTCGTGCCCGGCGACCGTGTGCCGTCCACCCGCCGTATCACCCAGGAGTGGGGCGTCGCGATGGCGACCGCGACCAAGGCGCTGGCGGCGCTCAACCAGGAAGGGCTCGTACGGGCGGTGCCCGGCGTCGGCACGGTGGTCGCGGAGCCCGTCCGCCCCCGTGGCCGCCGGGACACGGCTCCCGGCGAGGGACTGAGCCGCGAGCGCGTCGTGCGCGCGGCCATCTCGATCGCCGATGCCGAAGGGCTGGGCGCGCTGTCGATGCGGCGCGTGGCGACGGAGTTCGGTACGTCCACGATGGCGCTGTACCGCCATGTCCCCAGCAAGGGCGAGCTGGTGCGGCTGATGTCCGAGGCGGTGTTCGCGGGCGCCCCGGCGGGCCCCGAACCGGCCGGCTGGCGTCCACGGCTGAGCCGGGAGGTCCGGTGGCTGTGGATCCAGTACGAGCGCCATCCCTGGCTCGCCCGTGCCATGGCGGGACTGACCCGGCCGATGGCGTCACCGCACGCGATGAGCTACACCGAGCGGGCGCTGGGCACGCTGCGCGGGCTCGGTCTCACGCCGGACGCGATGATCTATATCCATCTCTCCCTGCTCGGCTACGCCCAAGGGGTGGCGATGGCGGTCGAGTTGGAGTCGCAGGCGCGGCAGGACACGGGGCTGACGGCCGAGCAGTGGATGGCGGCCAACGAGACGCGCCTGGATTCGGTCCAGCTCACCGGCCGGTATCCGGTCCTGTCGACCCTCTTCGGGGACGAGGGGTTCGACCTCGAACTCGGCACACTCTTCGAGTTCGGCCTCGAACGGATGCTGGACGGCGTCGAGTCCCTGATCGGGCGGTCCCAAAGGTCCCCGGAGTCCCCCGAGTTCCCCACGTCACCCAAGCACTGAGGCAGACCCCCAGGCGCCGGACGGGCCGCGCCGGCCCGTCCGCCGCCTGAGCGCGGACGCCGCCCCTCAGCCGCCGGTACGGCGGCGGATCTTGTTCCCCAGCCAGACCAGCGGGTCGTACTTCTTGTCCGCCACGCGCTCCTTCAGCGGGATCAGCGCGTTGTCCGTGATCTTGATGCCCTCGGGACAGACCTCGGTGCAGCACTTGGTGATGTTGCAGTAGCCGAGCCCGTGCTCGTCCTGCGCCGTCTCCTTGCGGTCCAGGCCACTCTCCCCGGCCGCGTCCAGCGGATGCATGTCCAGCTCCGCGACCCGCATCAGGAAACGGGGACCGGCGAACGAGGTCTTGTTCTCCTCGTGGTCCCTGACTACGTGACAGGTGTCCTGGCACAGGAAGCACTCGATGCACTTACGGAACTCCTGCGAGCGTTCCACGTCCATCTGCTGCATCCGGTACTCGCCCGCCGCGACCCCCGGCGGCGGCACGAACGCCGGTACCTCACGCGCCTTCTGGTAGTTGAAGTTCACGTTCGTCACCAGGTCCCGGACGACGGGGAACGCGCGCAGCGGGGTGACCGTGATCGTCTCCTCGCGGGTGAAGGTCGACATCCGCGTCATGCAGAGCAGCCGCGGCCGGCCGTTGATCTCCGCGCTGCACGAACCGCACTTGCCCGCCTTGCAGTTCCAGCGCACCGCCAGATCGGACGCCTGCGTCGCCTGGAGCCGGTGGATGATGTCGAGGACGACCTCGCCCTCGTTCACCTCGACGGCGAAGTCCTTCAGCTCGCCGCCCTCCGCGTCGCCCCGCCAGACCCTGAACTTGGCCTCGTACGAAGTGGCCGGGGCGGGCGTTCCTGACGTGGCGGGTGAGGTGGTGGACGAGTCGGACGACGGGGGTGTGCTCTGAGTCGGAGTCGTGCTGGCACTCACTCGTGGAGCTCCTCTTCGGCGAGGTACTTGACCAGCTCTTCCTTGTCGAAGAGGTCGAGCAGGTCGGGACGGATGGGCTCGGTCGTCTTCCTGGAGAGGCTGATCCGGCCGAGCGCGGGGTCCGCCGACGGGTCCCGCGCGGAATCGTTCAGCCGGCAGTGCAGATTGACCCGCCGCCAGTCGAGCACCATGCCCGGCCAGTCCTCGCGGGTATGACCGCCGCGGCTCTCCGTGCGCTCCAGGGCCGACAGGGCGATGCACTCGCTGACCAGCAGCATGTTCCGCAGGTCGATCGCGAGGTGCCAGCCGGGGTTGAACTGCCGGTGGCCCTCCACCCCGGCGCGCGCCGCTCGCGCGCGCAACTCGCCCAGCTTCTCCAGCGCCTGCTCCATCTCGCCCTCGCGCCTGATGATGCCGACGAGATCGTTCATCGTCTGCTGGAGCTCCTGGTGGACGCTGTACGGGTTCTCGGGCGGGCCGCCGCCCTCCGGCTCCTCGGCGCCGAACGGGCGCAGCGCCTCGGTGGCCGCCGCGTCGATCTGACCCTCGTCGAGCGCCGGCCGTTCGGTGAGCCCCGCCGCGTACTCGGCCGCGTGCAGCCCGGCCCGCCGCCCGAAGACCAGCAGGTCAGAGAGCGAGTTGCCGCCGAGCCGGTTGGAGCCGTGCATCCCGCCCGCGACCTCGCCGGCCGCGTACAGACCGGCGACCCCAGGCGTCGCGGCGGTGTCCGAGTCGACGGCGATCCCGCCCATCACGTAGTGACAGGTGGGGCCGACCTCCATCGCCTCGGCCGTGATGTCGACGTCGGCCAGCTCCTTGAACTGGTGGTACATCGACGGGAGCCGGCGCTGGATGACCTCGGACGGCATACGCGTGGACACGTCCAGGAACACACCGCCGTGCGGTGAGCCCCGGCCCGCCTTGACCTCGGAGTTGATGGCACGGGCCACCTCGTCACGGGGCAGCAGCTCGGGCGGGCGCCGGTTGTTGTCCGGGTCCTCGTACCAGCGGTCGCCCTCCTCCTCGGACTCCGCGTACTTCTCCTTGAAGACGTCCGGGATGTAGTCGAACATGAACCGTTTGCCTTCGGAGTTGCGCAGCACTCCGCCGTCGCCGCGCACCGACTCGGTGACGAGGATCCCCTTCACCGACGGCGGCCAGACCATGCCCGTCGGGTGGAACTGCACGAACTCCATGTTCAGCAGCGGGGCTCCGGCGAGCAGCGCCAGCGCGTGCCCGTCGCCCGTGTACTCCCACGAATTCGACGTCACCTTGAAGGACTTGCCGATGCCGCCGGTCGCGAGGACGACGGCGGGCGCCTCCAGGACGAAGAAGCGGCCGGACTCGCGCTCGTAGCAGAACGTGCCCGAGACCCGCTCGCCCTCCTTCAGTACGGAGGTGACGGTGCACTCCTGGAAGACCTTCAACCGGGCTTCGTAGTCACCGAATTCGCGGAAGTCCTCCTGCTGGAGGGCGACGATCTTCTGCTGGAGCGTACGGATCAGCTCAAGGCCGGTCCGGTCGCCGACGTGGGCGAGCCGGGGGTACTCGTGACCGCCGAAGTTGCGCTGGGAGATCTTCCCGTCGGCCGTACGGTCGAAGAGCGCGCCCCAGGTCTCCAGCTCCCAGACCCGGTCGGGCGCTTCCCGCGCGTGCAGCTCAGCCATCCGCCACTGGTTGAGGAACTTCCCGCCGCGCATGGTGTCGCGGAAGTGGACCTGCCAGTTGTCCCCGGAGTTCACATTGCCCATGGAGGCCGCGATACCGCCCTCGGCCATCACCGTATGGGCCTTGCCGAAGAGCGACTTGCAGATGACAGCGGTACGGGCGCCACGCTCACGCGCCTCGATGGCGGCCCGCAGACCCGCTCCGCCCGCGCCCACCACCACGACGTCCCACTGCTCGCGTTCGAGTTGCGTCATTACTGGAGGCACTCCCTAGCACTAAAAGAGGCGCGGATCGTCGAAGACCCCGCTGGCGAGCAGATACACATAGAAGTCCGCGAGGGCGACGCTGATCAAGGAGGCCCAGGCGAGCTGCATATGACGGTGATTCAGCTTCCCGACCCAGCCCCACAGCCGGTAGCGCACCGGATGCTTGGAGAAGTGCTTCAGCTTGCCGCCGATGACATGGCGACAGGAGTGGCAGGAGAGGGTGTACGCCCAGATCAGCACGATGTTGACGACCATGATGATCGTGCCGAGGCCCATATGGCCCCACTCGTAGTCCGAGTTGCGGAAGGCGAGCGCCGTGTCGTACGTGAGGATGACCGCCACCGGCACGGCCGCGTAGAAGAAGTACCGGTGGATGTTCTGGAGGATCAGCGGGAAGCGCGTCTCGCCGGAGTACTTCTTGTGCGGTTCGGCGACGGCGCAGGCGGGCGGTGACGCCCAGAAGCCCCGGTAGTAGGCCTTGCGGTAGTAGTAGCAGGTCATCCGGAAGCCCAGCGGGAAGATCAGGATGATCAGCGCGGGGGACAGGCCCCACCAGCTGCCGAAGATCTCCAGATTGGGGCCGCCCTTCATCGGCTCACAGTTCTCCGCCAGACAGGGCGAGTAGAACGGTGAGACGTACGGCGCCGCGTAGTAGTGGGCGTTCCCGAACGCGCGCCACGTCGAGTAGATGACGAAGGCGAGCAGCCCCGCCGCCGTGGCGGCAGGGGCCAGCCACCAGCGGTCGGTCCGCAGGTGGCGGGCGGTGATGGCGGCACGCGTGGTGTCGTGCACGCCCGTATTCAGTTGGGGTCGTTCCGTGCCTGTTGCCAACGAAGACTCCGTATGGAGATGGAGTGGGTCTGGTGGGGGGTCGTAGGGCCGGTGGCGATTGATGGCGGGTGTGTCGGACGTCGTCGGAGGCCGGCAGGCCGGGCGCCTAGGGGGCGCGCCGGTCCCGCAGGCCGAGACCCTCGTCGTCGGAGTCCGTCCACAGCGCCGCGTTGTACGGCGCGTCGGGGATGGTGACCACGTCCGGGCGGCGGTCCTTGGGCGCGGGCCTGGACGGCGCCGCCGGTACGGCTTCGTTCAGTCGGTCGACCGTCCGCTCCAGGTCCGCGACGCGCTGAACGAGCTCATCGATACGACGGTGGACTGCTGTCAGATCTTCCGGCTGGGACATGACTTGCCCTCACTTCCGCAGGGGAGCGATGCCATCGGTAATGCGCCTGCGAGTGTCGCTCCTCACATCCCCGCTTGTGAAGGGACGTGCAGGGATTCCCGGCGCATACCTGAGCCGTGCGCTCCGCGTCGTTGATGTCGCGCCCCTCCATTTTCGCTCTTTCGGCGGCCCTGTGTCCCGTTCCTCGTTGAGCCGTACGGGTGGGCTTCGGGCGCCTGACCGCCGTGTCTCCGCTGCCGGGGCGGCCCGGTCCACTTCAGTGGGCGGGCAATAGATGTGATCATCTCTAAATTCCACAAACAGGACGAAGAGGGAGAAGTCATGTCCCAGGTCGGCGCCCCACGCGGGAGGACATGCTCCCGGACCATCCGCTCCGTCGCACTACTGACCACCGGCGTGCTCGCCCTGCCCGCGCTCGCCGGGTGCAGCTCGGGCGAGGAGCGGAGCAAGGTCCCGGGCCCGGCCCAGGACGTCGGGCCCGCGGCCCGGGACCGGATCGCCGACGGCGGGACGCTGCGCTGGGCCGTGGACACCGTGCCCACCACCCTCAACACCTTCCAGGCGGACGCCGACGCCACGACGTCGCGCATCGCGGGCGCCGTACTGCCCTCACTCTTCACCCTCGACAAGACGGGCCGGCCGGAGCGCAACCCGGACTATCTGGAGTCCGCGAAGATCGTCGAGCGGGAGCCCAAGCAGGTCGTGCTCTACAAGCTCAACCAGCAGGCGGTGTGGAGCGACGGACGCGAGCTGGGCGCCCCCGACTTCGTGGCCCAGTGGCGCGCGCTGAGCGGCAAGGAGTCCGCGTACTGGACCGCGCGCAACGCCGGATACGAGCGGATCCAGAAGATCGAGCGCGGCAAGGACGACCTTGAGGTCCGGGTCACCTTCAACAAGCCGTACGCCGACTGGAAGGCGCTCTTCAGCCCGCTGTACCCGAAGAGCGTGATGGGGGCGCCGAACTCCTTCAACGACGGCGCGCGCACCAAGCTCAAGGCGACGGCCGGGCCGTTCCAGATCAAGGAGCTGGACCGCGAGGAGCGCGAGATGACCCTCGTCCGCAACCCCCGCTGGTGGGGTGCGCGGCCGAAGCTCGACAGCATCGTCCTGAGCGCGGTGCCGCGCGACAAGCGGGCCGCCGCGCTCGCCGACGGCACGCTCGACCTCGCCGAGATCGACAGCCCGGTGGCCGAGCGGATCAACAAGGCGCGCGACGGCAAGAAGGGTGGGGGAGCGGGGCCGGAGGCGGCCACGGCGTCGCCGTCGCGATCCCCGGAGGACACCACGGACGAGGAGAACGGCTCCGACGAGGAGAGCGGCTCGGACGAGGAGACGTCCGACGAGGCGCGGGAGTCCCAGGACAGGAGGACTGAGGCGCTCGCCAAGGAGGACAAGGAGCAGAAGGGCCTGCGGGGCTATGTCGTACGGAAGTCCCTGGAGCCCGCCTTCACCCAGCTGGCGCTCAACGGGGAGACCGGGCCGCTGGCCGACGAGCGGGTACGGCGTGCCGTGGCCCGCGCCCTCGACCGGAAGAAGCTGGCCGAGGCCGTGCTCAAGCCGCTCGGGCTGCCCGCGTACCCGCCGGGCAGCCATCTGGCACTGGCCGGACAGCACGCGTACGCCGACAGCAGCGACGCGCTCGGGGACCAGAACACCCGGGAGGCGCAGGCGCTGCTGGCCGACGCGGGCTGGGTGCAGGGCGGCGCGCTGAAGAAGGACGAAGGGACGAAGGCCGGGAGCGAGGCCGACGCCGACAAGAAGAAGGACAAGGACGCCGAGAACAAGGACAAGGAATCCGATTCCAGCTCCAGCCCCAGCTCCGATTCGAGTGCCGATTCGGACTCCGCTTCCGGCTCCGGCTCCGAGTCCGACAGCTCGTCCGACGAAGGTTCGTACGTCGTCGGTGACAACAAGCCGGGACGCGCTGCCCCCGTCTCCGAGAGCGACACCAGCGTGATCGCCCCGGCCCCCGCCGCCGCCTTCCACCGCGCGGTCCTGATCGGCCGGGCCGGGCTGCGTGACGACTCGGACGTCAGCGCCCAGGACAGGCAGCAGAGCGGCATGGCCGGTGCGTACGCCCCGCGCGGTACGGCGGCGCCCTCCGAGTCCGCTTCCGAGTCCGCTTCCGCTTCCGCGTCCGAGTCCGCGTCCGAGTCCGCGTCCGCGTCCGAGTCCGCGTCCGCGTCCGGCGAGTCGGACACCGAGTCGGACACCGGCTCCGACACGGAATCCGAGTCCGCGTCCCCGTCGTCGTCCGCATCGAGCTCCGCCTCCGGATCAGCCTCGGCGTCGCCGTCGGCCTCCGCCTCCGGATCGGCCTCCGCATCAGCCGCCGCCCTGCCC
The DNA here is from genome assembly GCF_042714995.1 of Streptomyces sp. NPDC058665. NCBI lineage: Bacteria > Bacillati > Actinomycetota > Actinomycetes > Kitasatosporales > Streptomycetaceae > Streptomyces > Streptomyces sp. NPDC058665. The sequence continues at coordinate 25,634 of NZ_JBHXRX010000060.1, read as the reverse complement.
GGCTCGCTCGCCAAGGACGGCAAGCCGCTCACCCTCCGCTTCGTCCTCCCCTCAGGACCCGGCTCCGAGCAGCTGCGCACGGTCGGTGAGAAGATCGCGCGCATGCTCGACCGCATCGGCATCCGCACGGACATCAGCAAGGTCGCGGACGCCAACTACTTCAAGGACCACGTCGCGTCGGGCGACTACGACCTCGCCCTCTACTCGTGGCCCGCGACCGCCTACCCCGCGACCGACGGCCGGCCGATCTACGCCAAGCCCGTCCCCGCATCCGACGGCTCGCTGCTGGTGGAGCAGAACTACACCCGCGTCGGGACGGACCACATCAACCAGCTCTTCGACCAGGCGGCCTCCGAGCTGGACGAGAACGCGGCCCGCGATCTGCTCAGGCAGGCCGACGCCCGCATCTGGGCGGCGGCCGGTTCCATTCCCCTCTACCAGCGCCCGCAGCTCGTGGCGGCCAAGCCCTCCGTGGCGAACGCCGGTGCCTTCGCCTTCGCCACCCCTCACTACGAGGACATCGGCTTCAAGGACGGCGGCAGGAGCGGCCCGCAGAAGCCGTCACCGTCCGACAGCGCCACGGCGCCCTCCGACAACGCCACGGCGCCCTCCGAGAGTGCCGAGGCGACGCCCGAAAGCGACGACGAGTAGAAGCACAGCGGTAGCACAGAAGAAGAAACGGAGAGAACCGGCAGGTCAGACCCTGGAAGCCGGACGATCAACTTGCCCGCCGGGCCTCCCGGCGGGCAAGATCGTGCCATCCCCTGACCCGGGCCGTCCCACACCCCGCAGTACGTCGCAGCAGACGCACGACGAGCACTCCACAAGCACTCCACGAGCGCGTTCCCCAGCGCCCAGCCTCTTATCGGATCGGTCCCGGAAGCCCCGGCATCGCCAGCCCCGTACGATGGGGTAAGCCGTGGCGTGTCCGCCCGGCAGGCGTACGAGGAAAACAACGCCGCATCCCACGATCGAGAGAAGCGCCAGCCAGCATGCCCACGCGCCACGACATCCGTAACGTCGCCATCGTCGCCCACGTCGACCATGGCAAGACCACTCTGGTCGACGCCATGCTGAAGCAGGCCGGTGCCTTCGCCGCGCACGCCGCCGAGCACCTCGACGACCGGATGATGGACTCGAACGACCTGGAGCGTGAGAAGGGCATCACGATCCTCGCCAAGAACACGGCGGTGAAGTACCACCCCAAGGAGGGCGGTACCGGTGACGTCCCGAACCTGGTCACCATCAACATCATCGACACCCCCGGCCACGCCGACTTCGGTGGTGAGGTCGAGCGCGGCCTGTCGATGGTCGACGCGGTCGTCCTCCTCGTCGACGCCTCCGAGGGCCCGCTGCCGCAGACCCGGTTCGTGCTGCGCAAGGCACTCGCGGCCAAGCTGCCGGTGATCCTGTGCATCAACAAGACGGACCGGCCCGACGCCCGTATCGCCGAGGTCGTGGACGAGACGTACGACCTCTTCCTCGACCTTGACGCGGACGAGGACCAGATCGAGTTCCCGATCGTCTACGCCTGCGCGCGTGACGGCGTCGCCTCGCTGACCAAGCCGGAGGACGGCACGGTCCCGGCCGACAGCACCAATCTGGAGCCGTTCTTCACCACGATCCTCAGCTCCGTCCCGGCTCCGGTGTACGACGAGGACGCGCCGCTCCAGGCCCATGTCACCAACCTGGACGCCGACAACTTCCTCGGCCGTATCGCGCTCTGCCGGGTCGAGCAGGGCGAGCTGAAGAAGGGGCAGACCGTCACCTGGATCAAGCGTGACGGCACGATGTCCAACGTCCGCATCACCGAGCTGCTGATGACCGAGGCGCTCACCCGCAAGCCGGCCGAGAAGGCCGGTCCTGGCGACATCTGCGCCATCGCCGGTATCCCGGACATCATGATCGGCGAGACCCTGGCCGATCTGGAGAACCCGATCGCGCTGCCGCTGATCACGGTGGACGAGCCGGCCATCTCGATGACCATCGGCACGAACACCTCGCCGCTCGTCGGCAAGGGCGGCAAGGGCCACAAGGTCACCGCCCGGCAGGTGAAGGACCGCCTGGACCGCGAGCTGATCGGTAACGTCTCGCTGCGCGTCCTGGACACCGAGCGTCCCGACGCCTGGGAGGTGCAGGGCCGCGGTGAGCTGGCGCTGGCCATCCTGGTCGAGCAGATGCGCCGCGAGGGCTTCGAGCTGACGGTCGGCAAGCCCGAGGTCGTCACCAAGGACGTCGACGGCAAGCTCCACGAGCCGATCGAGCGCATGACGATCGACTGCCCCGAGGAGCACCTGGGCGCGATCACGCAGCTGATGGCGACCCGCAAGGGCCGTATGGAGACCATGACCAACCACGGGTCCGGCTGGATCCGCATGGAGTGGATCGTGCCCTCCCGCGGACTCATCGGCTTCCGTACGGAGTTCCTCACCCAGACCCGCGGCACCGGCATCGCGCACTCGATCTTCGAGGGGCACGAGCCGTGGTTCGGCGAGCTGCGGACCCGTAACAACGGCTCGCTGGTCGCTGACCGCTCCGGTTCGGTGACGCCGTTCGCGATGGTCAACCTCCAGGAGCGCGGTGTCATCTTCACCGAGCCGGGCACCGAGGTGTACGAGGGCATGATCATCGGTGAGAACTCGCGCGCCGACGACATGGACGTGAACATCACCAAGGAGAAGAAGCTCACCAACATGCGTGCCGCCTCCGCCGACACCACGGAGAACGTGGTGCCGCCGCGCAGGCTCTCGCTGGAGCAGTCCCTGGAGTTCTGCCGCGACGACGAGTGCATCGAGGTGACCCCGGAGACGGTCCGTATCCGCAAGGTCGTCCTGGACCAGAAGGAGCGTGGCCGCGCGGCCTCCCGCGCCAAGCGCTGACGGTCCACGACTCCGGAACCCGACGGTCCGCCACCGCGGAATCTGACGGTCCGGCAGGTGTACGTCTCCCCGGCCCGGCCCCGCGAGGTGCCGGGCCGGAGTTCTGCCCCCTCGCCGGCGGCCGGACAGTAGGGCGATTTGCCCGAGCCGGTAGCTTCTGTCAACTCGTTTTCCGTGGCGAAACGTCCGGATACCGGGTATCGCTCACCGGAAGCTGCGTTAACAGTCCGTTTCGCGGGTGTCTGTCTGTGCTTACTTTGTCCGGATTTCGGGCGTAGGTGATGGGTCGATGTTGTCAAAACGAGACGCGGTAAGTGTGGTTTACAGGTCGGGTGTACTTAATAGTTGGCTCCATTGAGCTCGGGTCAATGGGTCATGCGCTGTGGGGAGCGCCGACTCACGAGCACACACTCGGAGCACTGATCGGCCGCCGTCAGGGGTGTCGGCGTAACGATCGGTGCCCATCTTGTTGTGACAAGTGGACTCATGAGGAGGAACCCATGCGCGGTGCCAAGAGCGCCAAGTGGGTCGCGGGCGCGATAGTCATCGCCCTGGCTGCGACCGCCTGTGGCGGCGGCGACAGCGACAGCGGCGACGACATGAAGGCGGGGAAGGCCGACCCGAATGGCATTCTGACCGCACAGCTCGGCGAGCCGCAGAACCCGCTGCAGCCGGCTAACGCCAAGGAGAGCCAGGGCAGCCGTGTCCTGCGCGCCATCTTCTCCGGCCTGGTCGACTACGAGCCCGGGACCGGAAAGCTCGAGAACGTCAACGCCGAGTCGGTCACCCCGAACGACGACTCGTCCGTCTGGACCGTCAAGCTCAAGCCCGGCTGGAAGTTCCACGACGGCACCCCGGTCACCGCCGAGTCCTACGTGAACTCGTGGAACTGGTCGGCCAACGTCAAGAACAACCAGACCAACTCCAGCTGGTTCCAGGACATCAAGGGCTACGCGGACGTCCACCCCGAGAAGGGTGACCCCAAGGCCGACAAGATGTCCGGTCTGAAGGTGGTCGACGAGAACACCTTCACGATCACGCTGACCAGCTCGGTCTCGTACTTCGCGTACAAGCTCGGTTACGACGTGTGGGCGCCGCTCCCCGAGTCCTTCTTCAAGGACCCGAAGGCCGCCGGTGAGAAGCCGGTCGGCAACGGTCCGTACAAGTTCGTCTCCTGGGACCACAAGAAGCTGATCAAGGTCCGTAAGTTCGAGGACTACACCGGGCCGAACAAGGCCAAGAACGGTGGCATCGACTTCAAGAACTACACCACCGCCGACTCCGCCTACTCGGACCTGCGGTCGGACAACCTGGACTGGATCGAGCAGGTCCCGACCACGGCTCTCACGAGCTACAAGGACGACCTGGGCGACCGCGCGATCGACCAGGAGTACTCGGCCATCCAGGCGATCAACCCGGCGTTCTACACGGACCAGTTCAAGGACATCGACCCCAAGGTCGTCCAGGGTCTGTCCATGGCGATCGACCGTGACACGATCACCAAGACCGTGCTCCACGGCACCCGGACCCCGGCGGACTCGTACGTCGCCCGCGGTGTGCTCGGCTACAAGGCCGGCGCCCTCGGTGACATCACGAAGTTCGACCCGGCCGCGGCCAAGGCCCTCATCAAGGAGGGTGGCGGCGTCCCCGGCAACAAGATCTCGATCCAGTTCAACGCCGACCAGGACCACAAGCCCTGGGTCGACGCGGTCTGCAACAGCATCCGCAAGAGCGTCGGTGTCGAGTGCACCGGCGACTCGAAGCCGGACTTCCAGGCGGACCTGAACGCGCGTGACAACAAGCAGGTCAAGTCCATGTACCGCAGTGGCTGGGTGCTCGACTACCCGGTCAACTCGAACTTCATGCGCGACCTGTACGGCACCACCGCCGCCGGTAACACCTCGGGCTACTCCAACAAGGAGTTCGACGCCCTGTCCGCCAAGGCGGACAAGGCGGCGACGCTCGACGAGACGGTGAAGCTGTACCAGGAGGCCGAGCAGATCCTGAAGGCTGACATGCCCAGCATCCCGCTGTGGTTCTACAAGAACAACTCGGGTCAGTCCCGGAACGTATTCGGAAAGATCGTCTACGGCCAGGACGGCGACCCCATCTTCACCGACGTTCAGGTGAAGGCGAAGAGCTAAATACCGGGACCGTCAACCGGTGCCGCCGTCCCCTCGCGGGGCGGCGGCACCGGTCCGGCCAGGCCGAGGCCCCGGGAGACTCCACCCCATACCCCGTGGCGGAGAAAACTACGTAGGCCATCGCCGACCCCTCACGGCATGGAGGCATGATGGGGCGTTACGTCGCCAGGCGACTGCTCCAGATGATCCCGGTATTCATCGGGACCACTCTGATTATTTTCCTTATGGTCCACATCCTTCCCGGCGATCCGATCCGGGCGATGTGGGGTGACAAGGCGGCGGACCCCGCACAGGTCGCCGCGCTACGTGCTGACTTCGGGCTCGATCAGCCCCTGTGGAAGCAGTACGTCGACTACATGTGGGGCCTCCTCCAGGGAGACTTCGGCGAGACGTTCGGTGGCCGTCAGGTCGCCGACGAGATGTCCGAGGCCTTCCCGGTGACGCTCCGGCTCACCATGGTGGCGCTCGTCATCGAGATCATCATCGGTATCGGCCTCGGCGCCTGGGCGGGCCTGAAGGCCGGCAAGGCCGTCGACACCGGCGTACTGATCTTCACGCTCGTCGTCATCTCGATCCCGGTGTTCGTGCTCGGCTACCTGGCGCGCTTCGTCCTCGCCGACGAACTGGGGTGGGTCGCGCCCAATGTGCAGGACTCTACGGACTACGCCCAGCTGTTCCTGCCAGGGTTCGTCCTGGCGATGCTGTCGATGGCGTACGTGGCACGGCTGACCCGCACGACCTTCGCGGAGAACCTGCGGGCGGACTACATGCGTACGGCGATGGCCAAGGGACTGCCCAGACGCCGCATCGTCGGCGTCCACCTGCTGCGCAACTCGCTGATCCCGGTCGTCACCTTCCTCGGCACCGACGTCGGCGGCTTCATCGGCGGCGCGGTCATCACCGAGGGCATCTTCAACGTCCAGGGCGTCGGCAACCTGCTCTTCAAGGCGCTCCAAGGCCGTGAGGGCTCGACGATCGTCGGCGTGGTCACGGTCTTCGTGCTCATCATTCTTCTGATCAACCTGGTCGTCGACCTGCTGTACGCGGTCCTGGACCCGAGGATCCGGTATGCCTGACGTGATCAAGACCAAGACGGACGCGACCACCGACGCCATCGCGCCGCCGGCCGCCGGAGCTCCCGAGACCGCGGCCGACGGCCACAAGTCGCAGGGCAAGCCGCGCAGCCTGTGGGGCGACGCCTGGTACGACCTGCGGCACCGCCCGATGTTCTGGATCTCCTCGATCCTGCTGGTCTTCCTGATAGTCGTCGCCGTCTTCCCGGGGCTGTTCACCAGCGCCGACCCGCGCGACGGCGACCTCACCAACCACTTCCTGACCAAGCCGGAGCTGGGCAGCTTCTTCCAGCCCGACTGGTTCGGCTACGACGGCCAGGGCCGTTCGATCTACGCGCGTGTCGTCTACGGGACGCGGGCCTCGATCCTGGTCGGTGTCGGCGTCACCGCCGCGGTGACGCTCCTGGGCGGACTGCTCGGGATGCTGGCCGGCTACTTCGGCGGCTGGCTCGACTCGGTCATCTCCCGTATCACCGACATCTTCTTCGGCATCCCGTTCCTGCTCGGCGCGATGGTCGTCCTGAACGCCTTCACCGAGCGCAAGGTCTACGTCGTGATCTTCGCCCTGGCCTTCCTGGGCTGGACGTCGATCTGCCGCGTGATGCGCTCGTCGGTGATCACCGCGAAGCAGGCGGACTACGTGACGGCGGCGCGCGCCCTCGGCGCGGGCACCCGGCGGATCCTCTTCCGCCATGTGCTGCCGAACGCCATGGCACCGACCATCGTCGTCGCGACGATCGCGCTGGGCGGCTACATCTCGGCCGAGGCGACCCTGTCGTTCCTGGGTCTCGGTCTCGCCGATCCGACCATTTCCTGGGGCATCGACATCGCCCAGGGCAGCAAGGACATCAGGGACAACCCGCACGCCCTGTTCTTCCCGGCCGGAATGCTGAGCCTCACGGTCTTCGCGTTCATCATGCTGGGTGACGCCGTCCGCGACGCCCTCGACCCGAAGCTGCGCTGAGGAGGGCGTACGTGACCATCATCGAAGAAACCTCAAGTGTCCCGACGCCCCGACCGGGCGAGTCGGACACCACCCCGCTGCTCGAAGTACGCGACCTCCACGTGGAGTTCCACACCCGCGACGGTGTCGCCAAGGCCGTCAACGGGGTCAACTACAGCGTGGCCTCGGGCGAGACCCTGGCCGTGCTCGGTGAGTCCGGCTCCGGCAAGTCCGTGACCGCGCAGGCGGTCATGGGCATTCTCGACATGCCGCCGGGGTCCATCCCGCAGGGCCAGATCCTGTACCGCGGGCAGGACATGCTCACCATGAGCTACGAGGAGCGGCGGAAGATCCGCGGCCGGAAGATCGCGATGATCTTCCAGGACGCGCTCTCCTCGCTCAACCCCGTGCTGTCGGTGGGCTACCAGCTCGGCGAGATGTACCGGGTCCATGAGGGCCTCTCCCGCAAGGCGGCCAAGATCAAGGCCGTCGAGCTGATGGAGCGGGTCAACATCCCGGCGGCGAAGGCGCGGGTCAACGACTACCCGCACCAGTTCTCCGGCGGTATGCGCCAGCGCATCATGATCGCGATGGCGCTCGCCCTGGAGCCCGACCTGATCATCGCGGACGAGCCGACGACCGCGCTCGACGTGACCGTGCAGGCCCAAGTGATGGACCTGCTCGCGGACCTCCAGCGCGAGTTCAACATGGGGCTGATCCTGATCACCCACGACCTCGGCGTCGTCGCCGACGTCGCGGACAAGATCGCTGTCATGTACGCGGGCCGGATCGTGGAGACCGCGCCGGTGCACGAGCTCTACAAGCGGCCGGCGCACCCGTACACCCGCGGTCTGCTCGACTCCATCCCCCGGCTCGACCAGAAGGGGCAGGAGCTCTACGCGATCAAGGGCCTGCCGCCCAACCTGCTCAAGATCCCGGCCGGCTGCGCGTTCAACCCGCGCTGCCCGAAGGCGCAGGACATCTGCCGTACGGATGTCCCGGTCCTCCAGCCGGTGACCGAGCAGGACGGTACCGAGCTGCCCGGCCGCGGCAGCGCGTGCCACTTCTGGAAGGAGACGATCCATGGCTGAGCCCAGGAAGACGGACGGGAACCCGGCCGCACCGGCCGAGGACGTCACCCCCAACGTCACCGAGGTGGCGGAGATCGACGTCGCCACCGAGTCGGCGGCGGTCGCCGCCATCGAGGCGCCCGCGGAGCGCGGGGAGCCGATCCTCCAGGTCCGCAACCTGGTCAAGCACTTCCCGCTGACCCAGGGCATCCTCTTCAAGCGCCAGGTCGGCGCGGTCAAGGCCGTGGACGGGGTCTCCTTCGACCTCTACCAGGGCGAGACGCTGGGCATCGTCGGCGAGTCGGGCTGTGGCAAGTCCACGGTGGCCCGGCTGCTGATGACGCTGGAGACGGCGACCGCGGGCGAGGTCTTCTACAAGGGCCAGGACATCACCCGGCTGTCCGGGCGGGCGCTCAAGGCGGTCCGCCGGAACATCCAGATGGTCTTCCAGGACCCGTACACCTCGCTGAACCCGCGTATGACCGTCGGCGACATCATCGGTGAGCCCTTCGACATCCACCCCGAGGTGGCGCCGAAGGGTGACCGGCGGGGCAAGGTCCAGGACCTGCTCGACGTCGTGGGACTGAACCCGGAGTACATCAACAGGTATCCGCACCAGTTCTCCGGCGGCCAGCGCCAGCGCATCGGCATCGCCCGCGGGCTCGCCCTCAACCCTGAGGTCATCATCTGCGACGAGCCGGTATCGGCGCTGGACGTGTCCGTGCAGGCGCAGGTCATCAACCTGATGGAGAAGCTCCAGGACGAGTTCAACCTGTCCTACATCTTCATCGCGCACGACCTGTCGATCGTCCGGCACATCTCCGACCGGGTGGGTGTCATGTACCTCGGCAAGATCGCCGAGATCGGTACGGACACCCAGATCTACGACCACCCGACGCACCCCTACACCCAGGCGCTGCTGTCGGCGGTCCCGGTCCCCGACCCGGAGGCCCGTACCGGCCGCGAGCGGATCATCCTCTCCGGCGACGTGCCGTCCCCGGCGAACCCGCCGTCCGGCTGCCGGTTCCGTACCCGCTGCTGGAAGGCGCAGGACAGGTGCGCCAAGGAGGTCCCGCTGCTGGCGATCCCCGAGCGCTTCGTCGCCTCGACGACGCCGGCGGCGCACGAGTCGGCGTGCCACTTCGCCGAGGAGAAGGACGTCGTCCACGCCGCGTGAGGTGTGGTCGTGTGAACGACGAGAGGCTCGGGCCGTACGCGGTCCGGGCCTCCGTCATGTCCGCGGGTACGGCGCGGATTCCGCCCGGCCATCCCTCCCCGCACGGGTGCCCACCACATGCGCGATTGCTGAAAGAGAGTGATATTTGGGCCTAAGTGACAGTCAGGACTCAGGAGGAACCCCATGCGCGGAGCCACGCACGCCAAGTGGGCCGCAGGTGCGCTCGCCGTCGCCCTCACCGCGACGGCCTGTGGCGGCGGGAGTGGCGGAAGCAGCGGGAGTGGTGGTGGGAGCGGCGGGGTACTCAGCTCGTCCTGGGGCGACCCGCAGAACCCGCTGGAGCCCTCCAACACGAACGAGGTCCAGGGCGGCAAGGTCCTCGACATGGTGTTCCGGGGACTGAAGCGGTACAACCCGAAGACCGCCAAGGCCGAGAACATGCTCGCCCAGAAGATCGACACGAAGGACTCGACGAACTTCACCATCACCGTCAAGAACGGCTGGACCTTCAGCAACGGTGAGAAAGTCACGGCGAAGTCCTTCGTGGACGCCTGGAACTACGGCGCGAACCTGCGGAACAACCAGCGCAACGCCTACTTCTTCGGCCAGATCGACGGCTACACGGCCGTTCACCCGGACTCGGGCAGCCCCACCGCCACCACGCTCTCCGGTCTCAAGGTCACCGGCCCCCAGACCTTCACCGTCAAGCTCTCCCAGAAGTTCTCCACCTGGCCCGACACCCTCGGGTACGCCGCGTTCGCGCCACTGCCCACCGCGTTCTTCAAGGACCACGCGGGCTGGCTCGCCAAGCCCGTCGGCAACGGGCCGTACACCATCGACTCGTACACCAAGGGCTCACAGATGTCCCTGCGCAAGTGGGACAACTACCCGGGGCCGGACAAGGCGCAGAACGGCGGTGTGGACCTGAAGGTCTACACCGACAACAACACCGCCTACACCGACCTGACGGCGGGCAACCTGGACCTCGTCGACGACGTCCCGGCCTCCCAGCTCAAGAACGCGCCCGCCGACCTGGGGTCCCGCTACATCAACACCCCCGCCGGCATCATCCAGACCCTCGCCTTCCCCTTCTACGACAAGGCGTGGAACACCCCGGACGCCCAGAAGGTCCGCACCGGTCTGTCGATGGCGATCAACCGCAAGCAGATCACCGAGACGATCTTCCAGAAGACCCGCACCCCGGCCACCGACTGGACATCCCCGGTCCTCGGCAAGTCGGGGGGCTTCCAGGCCGGCCTCTGCGGCAAGGCCTGCGACTTCGACCCCATCGCCGCCAAGAAGATGATCAACGACGGTGGCGGCCTCCCCGGCGGCCGGATCCAGCTCTCGTACAACGCGGACACCGGCTCCCACAAGGACTGGATCGACGCCGTCTGCAACAGCATCAACAACACCCTCGGCAACGACCGCGCGTGCGTGGGCAGGCCCATCGGCACCTTCGCCGACTTCCGCAGCCAGATCACCCAGCAGAAGATGCCCGGTCCGTTCCGGGCGGGCTGGCAGATGGACTACCCGCTGATCCAGAACTTCCTCCAGCCGCTCTACTTCACCAACGCCTCGTCGAACGACGGCAAGTTCACGAACGCCGAGTTCGACAAGCTCGTCAACGAGGCGAACGCCGAGAGCGACCAACCGACCGCGATCAAGAAGTTCCAGCAGGCCGAGGGCGTCGTACGGGACAACATGGCCGCCATCCCGCTCTGGTACCAGAACGGCAGCGCCGGCTACTCGGAGCGGCTGAGCAACGTCAAGCTGAACCCCTTCAGCGTCCCCGTCTACAACGAGATCAAGGTCAACTGACGCCTGGAGGTCGCAGGGCCCGGCGCACTCTCTCGGCGCGCCGGGCCTGGGCCCTTCTCCCGCGGCCCACGACCTAGGACCACGACCCCCGGAGCCCTTCATGGGACGTTATGTGATCCGGCGTCTGCTTCAGATGATCCCCGTCTTCATCGGCGCCACGCTGCTGATCTTCCTCATGGTCAACGTGATGGGCGACCCCATCGCGGGTCTCTGCGGCGAGCGTCAGTGCGACCCGGCGACCGCCGCCCAGCTGCGCCACGAGTTCGGCCTCGACAAGCCGGTGTGGCAGCAGTACGCGATCTACATGGGCAATGTCTTCACCGGCGACTTCGGTACGGCCTTCAACGGCCAGGAGGTCACCGAGCTGATGGGCACCGCCTTCCCGGTCACCATCCGGCTGACGATCGTCGCGATCGTCTTCGAGATCATCATCGGCATCACGCTCGGCGTGCTCACCGGACTGCGGCGTGGCCGGCCCGTCGACAGCAGTGTCCTGCTGCTGACCCTGGTCGTCATCTCCGTACCGACCTTCGTGACCGGTCTGATCGTGCAACTGCTCTTCGGCGTGAAGTGGGACGTCATCTCGCCGTCGGTCTCCTCGGCCGCACCGCTCGACGAACTGATCGTGCCCGGCCTCGTACTGGCCTCCGTGTCACTGGCGTACGTCACCCGGCTGACCCGGACCTCCATCGCCGAGAACACCCGCTCCGACTACGTCCGTACCGCCGTCGCCAAGGGGCTGCCGAGACATCGCGTGATCACCCGGCATCTCCTGCGCAACTCACTGATCCCGGTCGTCACCTTCATCGGCACCGACATCGGAGCGCTGATGGGCGGCGCGATCGTCACCGAGCGGATCTTCAACATCCACGGCGTCGGCTTCCAGCTCTACCAGGGCATCCTGCGCCAGAACACCCAGACCGTCGTCGGCTTCGTGACGATCCTCGTCATCATCTTCCTGCTCGCGAACCTGCTGGTGGACCTTCTCTACGCCGTACTCGACCCGAGGATCCGCTATGCCTGAGCCAGAGCCCCCCAAGGACGAAGGAGCCATCGCCCCGACCGGTTTCGGCGGCACGATGGACCTCGCCACCAGCGACGGCGAGTCGGTCGAACCGACCGGGCCCGGTGACGGGGGGCCCGAGGAGCGAGCCCGCAGCCTCTGGTCGGACGCCTGGCGCGACCTGCGCCGCAACCCCGTCTTCATCGTCTCCGGCCTCGTCATCCTCTTCCTGGTGTTCATCGCGATCTGGCCCCAGGCGATCGCCTCGGGCAACCCGCTCTCCTGCGACCTCGCCAAGGCCCAGGAAGGCTCGCAGCCCGGCCACCCCTTCGGCTTCACCTCCCAGGGCTGCGACGTCTACACCCGTACCGTCTACGGCGCCCGCGCCTCCGTTACCGTCGGCGTCTGCGCCACCCTCGGCGTCGCGATCGTCGGCACCGCGCTCGGCGGCCTGGCCGGCTTCTTCGGCGGCTTCTGGGACTCGATCCTCTCCCGGGTCACCGACATCTTCTTCGGCATCCCGGTGGTGCTCGGCGGCCTCGTCCTGCTCTCCGTGGTCACCAGCTCCAGCGTCTGGCCGGTGGTCGGATTCATGGTGCTGCTCGGCTGGCCGCAGATCTCCCGGATCGCCCGCGGCTCCGTCATCACCATCAAACAGAACGACTTCGTCCAGGCAGCGCGCGCCCTCGGAGCCTCCAACTCACGGATGATGCTGCGCCATGTCCTGCCCAACGCCGTCGCCCCGGTGATCGTGGTGGCGACCATCGCGCTCGGCACGTACATCGCGCTGGAGGCGACCCTGTCCTACCTCGGCGTGGGCCTCAAACCGCCCTCGGTGTCCTGGGGCATCGACATCTCCGACGCGTCGAAGTTCATCCGCAACGCCCCGCACATGCTGCTCTGGCCCGCCGGCGCCCTGGCCGTCACCGTGCTCGCCTTCATCATGCTCGGCGACGCGGTGCGCGACGCCCTCGACCCCAAGCTGCGCTGAGGAGCCCGGCCATGTTGCTCGAAGTGCGCGATCTGCAGGTGGAGTTCCACACCCGCGACGGTGTCGCGAGGGCGGTCAACGGGGTCAGCTACTCGGTCGACGCGGGCGAGACCCTCGCCGTGCTCGGCGAGTCAGGCTCCGGCAAGTCCGTCACCGCCCAGGCGGTCATGGGCATTCTCGACGTCCCGCCAGGCCGGATCGCGGGCGGCGAAGTGATCTTCAAGGGCCGGGACCTGCTCAAGACCAAGGAGGACGAACGGCGGAAGATCCGCGGCGCCGACATGGCGATGATCTTCCAGGACGCCCTCTCCTCGCTCAACCCGGTGCTGACCGTGGGCGCGCAGCTCGGCGAGATGTTCATCGTGCACCGGGGGATGTCCCGCAAGGACGCGCGGGCGCGGGCCGTCGAACTGATGGAGCGGGTACGGATCCCGGCCGCCAAGGAGCGGGTGAACGACTACCCGCACCAGTTCTCCGGGGGCATGCGCCAGCGCATCATGATCGCCATGGCGATGGCGCTCGAACCCTCCCTGATCATCGCCGACGAACCGACGACCGCGCTCGACGTGACCGTCCAGGCCCAGGTCATGGAGCTGCTCGCGGACCTCCAGCGCGAGCTGAACATGGGGCTGATCCTGATCACCCACGACCTCGGGGTCGTCGCCGACGTCGCGGACAAGATCGCCGTCATGTACGCGGGCCGGATCGTCGAGACCGCCCCCGTCCACGACATCTACAAGGCCCCCGCCCACCCCTACAGCCGCGGTCTGCTCGACTCCATCCCCCGGCTCGACCAGAAGGGCCGGGACCTGTACGCGATCAAGGGCCTGCCGCCCAACCTGACGCGCATCCCGCCCGGGTGCGCCTTCAACCCGCGCTGCCCCAGAGCACAGGACATCTGCCGCACGGACGTGCCGCCCCTCTTCGAGGTCGACGAGAACCGGCGCAGCGCCTGCTTCTTCTGGAGGGACACTCTCGATGACGTCTGAGCCCATCCTGGAAGTGCGGGACCTGGTCAAGTACTTCCCGCTGACCCAGGGCATCCTGTTCAAGAGGCAGATCGGGGCGGTCAAGGCGGTCGACGGCGTCTCCTTCTCCCTGGCGGCCGGCGAGACGCTGGGCATCGTGGGCGAGTCCGGCTGCGGGAAGTCGACCGTCGCGCGCATGCTGGTCAACCTGGAGCGGCCGACGGCCGGCGAGATCCGTTACAAGGGCGAGGACATCACCCGTATGTCGGGCCGCGCGCTGAAGGCCGTACGGCGCAACATCCAGATGGTCTTCCAGGACCCGTACACCTCGCTCAACCCCCGGATGACCGTCGGCGACATCATCGGCGAGCCCTTCGACATCCACCCCGAGGTCGCGCCGAAGGGCGACCGGCGGCGCATGGTGCGGGACCTGCTCGACGTGGTCGGGCTCAACCCGGAGTACATCAACAGGTATCCGCACCAGTTCTCCGGCGGCCAGCGCCAGCGCATCGGCATCGCGCGCGGACTGGCCCTGCGCCCGGAGATCATCGTCGCCGACGAGCCGGTCTCGGCCCTCGACGTGTCCGTACAGGCGCAGGTCGTCAATCTGATGGAACGGCTCCAGAACGAGTTCGACCTCAGTTACGTCTTCATCGCGCACGACCTGTCGATCGTCCGGCACATCTCCGACCGGGTCGGGGTGATGTATCTCGGGCGGATCATCGAAATCGGCACGGACGTCCAGATCTACGACCACCCCACCCATCCGTACACGCAGGCGCTGCTCTCGGCGGTCCCGGTGCCCGACCCGGAGGCGCGCGAGGGCCGGGAGCGGATCATCCTGACCGGTGAGGTGCCCTCGCCGGCGCATCCGCCGTCGGGCTGCCGGTTCCGTACGCGGTGCTGGAAGGCGCAGGAGCGCTGTGCGCTGGAGGTGCCGCTGCTCACCGTGCCTCCGTGGTTCCGGGGGACGGAGGGGCCCGCGGAGCACGACTCGCGGTGTCACTTCGCCGAGGAACGGCAGATCGTGCCGAGCCCGTCGGGGCCGGCGGAGGGTACCGAGGGCAGGGAGCAGGGTCCGGATCCGGACAAGGAGATGTGATTGAGACGTCAGTTCCGTTGACACGCAGGAAACTTGGCTGACGCTTCGCCGATATACGCACGGGTCACATTGGTCGACGTACGGCCGTGCGGGTGCCGTTGGACCGGCCGGGATCCTGAGGTCCCGGCCGGTCGCCCCCGGCGATCCGGCCGTACGGCGCGGCTCTGCCGCCGCCTTACGGCATCCCGAGCGAACGCTTCAGGAAGTCCACCTGGAGCAGCAGCAGATTCTCCGCGATCTGTTCCTGGGGCGTCATGTGCGTCACCCCGGTGAGCGGCAGCACCTGGTGCGGCCGGCCCGCCGACAGCAGCGCCGACGACAGCCGCAGCGTGTGCGTCATCACGACGTTGTCGTCCGCCAGACCGTGGATGATCATTATCGGCCGCGCCTGGTCCGCGGGCTCCGCCAACCCGTCGTCCGTGACAAGGGAGTTGACCGCGTACACCTCGGGCGCCTCCGACGGGTGCCCCAGATAGCGCTCCGTGTAGTGCGTGTCGTACAGCCGCCAGTCGGTCACCGGGGCGCCCGCGATGGCCGCGTGGAAGATGTCGGGACGGCGCAGCGCGGCGAGTCCGGCGAGGTAACCCCCGTACGACCAGCCGCGGATGGCCACCCGCGACCGATCCAGCGGGAACCGCCCGGCGAGTGCCTGGAGCGCCTCGATCTGGTCGTCCAGGGTGAGCGGCAGATTGTCCTTCACCGCCTTCTCCCAGCCGGGGGAGCGGCCCGGACTGCCCCGGCCGTCCGCGACGACGACGGCGAAGCCCTGGTCGGCGAACCACTGGGACGTGAGGTACGGATTGTGCGCGGCGAGCACGCGCTGGCCGTGCGGTCCGCCATAGGGATCCAGCAGTACCGGAAGCGGACCGTCCGCCTCCTGGTAGTCCGTGGGCAGGAGGACGGCGCACGGAATTCGGTGTGCGCCCCCCTCGGTGAGCTGTACACGCGGGGTGAGATTCGGCTGCTGCGCGTACGAGGCGATGACCGCGAGTTGTTTCCCCTCCCGCATCACCTGCACCACCGATCCGCTGATGTCGGGCCGGGCCGACGCCAGGACCATGACGTTGCCCGCGCGCACGGCGCTGTGCACCCCCACGCCCTCCGAGACGCGCTCGGGGCCCCAGGCGCGTACCTCCCCGGCCTCGGCCGTGTCCGCGGCCGTGGCTCCGGGCTCGGCTCCGGGCGCGCCGTACGGGACCCGGTAGACATGGATCTCACCGATCTCAGGAGCCCCGGCGGCCTCTCCCGCCGCCGCCGACACCAGCACGTCCCGCTCGCCGATGTCGAGCACCGCGCGCAGCTGCAACTCCGGCCCGGTCAGCGCCCGGTCACCGACGACCAGCACCCGCGCGCTGTCCTCGGCCGTGGCGCCGTCCGCGCCCTTCTCGCCCGCCGGGGTGTCCACGATCCGCACCAGCTCGCCGCCGGGCGTCAACGCCGGTACGCCGGAGAAAAGTTCAAGCCAAACCGGGTCCGTCTCCTCGCGTACGAGCCGCGTCTCGCCGCTCGCCGTGTCGACCGACAGACAGCGCTGTTCGCGCTGGTCCCGCGCCTGGACGAGCAGCAGTGGCTCGCCCGCCGACGACCAGTGGACGGCCGCGAGATACGGCGACGTGGCCCGGTCCCAGACCACCTCCGTACGCGAACCGTCGAGGCCGATCAGATAAAGCCGCACGTCGGCGTTGGGTGTGCCGGCGGCGGGATAGGCGATGGTCGACGGCTCGCGGTCCGGGTGCGCGGGGTCGGCGATCCACCAGCGCTGTACGCCCGCCCCGTCGACCCGCGCCACCAGCAGCCGGTCCGAGTCCGGCGACCACCAGAAACCGCGTGAACGGCTCATCTCCTCGGCTGCGATGAATTCGGCCAGACCGTAGGTGGTCTGCCCGTCCTCCGGTGCCGCCAGCTCACGGTCGCCGTCCCCCTCGGCGCCCGTCACCCGCAGTGCGCCCCCGGCCACATAAGCGATGTGCCGCCCGTCGGGCGACGGCCTCGGGTCGATCACCGGCCCCGGTACGGGCAGTTCGCGCGCCGTCCCGGCACGCAGTTCGGCCGTGAACAGCCGCCCCGACAGGGCGAAGGCCGCCAACTCCGCGGCGTTGTCCACCGCGTAGCCGACGATGCCCGCAGACCCCTCGCGGCTCCGCTCCCGGCGGGCGCGCTCCTCGGCCGAGAGCTCCTCCGGTGTGCCCGCCAGCAGGGCCTGAGGATCAGCGGCGATCCGCTCGCGCGCCGTACCCGATCTGTCGTCGAGATCGAGCACCCAAAGACGGTTCGTCCGGTCCGTTCCTGAGGCGGAACGCAGGAAGGCCACCCGCGAACCGTCGGGGGACACCGTGAAGGCCCGCGGAGCACCCAGCGTGAACCGCTGGGTCCTCGCGTACTGGCGAGGAAAGGAGAGTTGTTGCCTCGAGGTCATACGACCGAACCTAGCGTCCGCCCCGGCCCTTCGTGCGCCCCCGTGTGCTGCCGTGCACCGATCGATGCGTTCGCGCGGATAGTTATGATCCATAGCGTCAGGTGGGTAAGTACCCGTCGGCACATGCGTGTTGCTCATCCCGTTCGAATACCCCGCCGACCATCTGTGGAGGTGAACCGCCGTGGCACTCTCGATTTCGGCGGTGGTGCTGCTGGCGATCATCGTCTTCCTCTTGATCCGGAAATCCGGACTCAAAGGTGGACACGCGTTGGTCTGCGTCTTACTCGGGTTCTATCTGGCCAGCTCCTCGGTGGCCCCCTCGATCACCGAACTGACCACCAACGTGGCGGGGATGATCGGCGACCTCCAGTTCTAGCCCGTGTCCGGTGGATCTTCCCGGGCCCGGGGGCGGCCGTGGGGCCGCCCCGCCCGGACTTGTCGGTGAGGGCGCGCCTCGTACGCTGTGGGCATGACCGATCTTCCCGACCGTCGTCTGCTCCTGGTCCACGCGCACCCCGACGACGAGTCGATCAACAACGGCGCCACGATGGCCAGATACGCGGCCGAGGGCGCCCAGGTCACCTTGGTGACCTGCACCCTGGGTGAGGAGGGCGAGGTCATTCCGCCCTCCCTCGCCCATCTCGCGCCAGGCGGCGGGCCGGAGGGAGCCTTCAGCCCGCTCGGGGCCCACCGCGAAGGTGAGCTCGCCGCGGCCATGAAGGAGCTCGGCGTCGCCGACCACCGGCTGCTGGGCGGCCGGGGGCGCTACAAGGACTCCGGCATGATGGGCCTTCCGCAGAACGACCGCGAGGACGCCTTCTGGGGCGCGGACGTGGACGGCGCCGCCGCGGATCTGGTGCGGGTGATCCGGTCCGTACAGCCGCAGGTGCTGGTGACGTACGACCCCCAGGGCGGCTACGGCCACCCCGACCACATCCAGGCCCACCGCGTCGCCACGCGCGCCGCCGAGCTGGCCGCCGACGCCGGATTCCGGCCCGGACTCGGCGCCCCGCACACGATCGCGAAGATCTACTGGAACAGGGTGGCGCGCTCGGCCGCCGAGGAGGGTTTCGCCCGGCTGCGTGCCTCCGGGGCGGCCTTCGAGGGGGTGGCGGAGATCGAGGACGTCCCCGGAGTGGTGGACGACGCCGGGATCACGGCGGAGATCGACGGGACGGCGTACGCGGCGCGGAAGGCGGCGGCGATGCGCGCCCACGAGACGCAGATCGTGGTGGACGGGGCGTTCTTCGCGCTCTCCAACGGCCTCGGGCAGCCCCTTCTCGCCGTGGAGCACTACCAGTTGGTGCGGGGCGCCTCGGGCGCCGACGCCGGTGTACGTGAGACGGATCTCTTCGCGGGGGTGGGCGTGTGAGCGGGCGCAAGGGTGCGGGCCGCCCGAAGGCGAAGAGCGGTGCGGGTGGCGGTGCGCGTACGGGCGGTGCTGCCGGTGGTGGCGGTGCGGCCCGTGGCGCCGGGGCTACTCGTGCGGACGGTGCGACGAGCGGCGCGGCCGGCGCGGGTGCCACGGGCGCCGCGGGCCAGGGCGTGCCCGGCCTGTGGCCCGCGTCCCCGCCGAGACCCTGGCGCATCGCCGCGTACGCCGGTCTTGTGATCCTCGGGGTGGTGGTCGGCACGGCGGGCTCGCTCGTCCAGAGCGGCTTCTTCCCCGGCGGCCTCGTCCTCGCGCTGGTGGCCTCCGCGGCCCTCTTCTACGGAGGCCGCACCGCGACCGGGACCGCCTTCGGCGTCGGGGCTCCCGCGGCGGGCTGGCTGATCGCCGTCATCGTGCTCAGTCTCGGGCGGCCGGAGGGCGACGGCGTCTTCGACGCGGGGCTCGGCCCAGTCGTCTATCTGCTGGGCGGTGCACTCGTGGCTGTGATGTGTGCCACCATGTCGCGGTCACCGCAACCGGGTCCGGAGTCCGGCCGACTTGGAAAGTGATACGCCCGTCCAGTGACCCGTCGGCCCGAATTGACCCTGTCCGTACGGTCGGTGGAATAAACGCTTCCCCCGGTCGTCGGGTGCGTTCCGGCGCAGGACAGTATGGTGGTGCGCGCTCCGGGCCGTCCCCTGGCCTCCGGCTTGGGGGGACCCACACAGTTGAGTACCAGTAAGAACGGGCGGCGGAGCCAACCCGGGAGAACTTGCTTTGAGTCGTGAAACTGACAGTTCGTCCTCCGGGCCCCAGGGGCGCGGCGGAGCCGCGTACCCCTCGGGGACGCCGCCGTATGGATCCCGCCAGTATCCGTCGCTGCACCCTGAGCAGGACGCTCCGGAGGAGACAGACACGGCCCCGGCCCAGCCGGACGAGCCGAAGACCGAGACCACGCTGACCACGCGCATCCGGATCAACATCCCGGGTTCGCGGCCGATTCCGCCCGTCGTCATGCGTACGCCCATGAGCGACACGGACAGCGGCCCGTCCGGACCGGGCGGACCCGCGGGTCCGGACGCGCGGCCTGGCAGGGGCGCCGATGACACGGGCGGCGTGAAGCGCTCCGGCGCGGCCCCCGAGACCGGTGCGGCCGACGAGGACGCGCCGGCGGAGAAGCCCGCGACGAGTGACTGGTTCGCGCCGCGCAAGCCCTCGGCCGGGGGCACGCTCCCCGGCGGGATGGGCGCCGGAGCCGCCGTGACGGCACCGGGCCCGACGGTCCCGCCGCCGGCGCCCGGCCCCGGCATGGGGCCCGGTGCGAGCGGGCGTACCGACCTTCCGTACGGCTCCGACAGCGGTCCTGACACCCGGGGCGGCGCGGGCGTTCCGCGCCCGCCGGCCTCCGGGGGCAACGCCTTCATGCCGCCAGGCAGGGGCGGCGCCACCCCGGCGTTCGGCACCGGCGCCCCCGACGGGCCGACCTCGGGCCCGGCGAGCGGTACGTCGTCGCTGGCCTTCCTGGACCTGCCGCCGGGCGCCGACCTGGGCGCCTCGGGCGGCCCCACGGGCCCGGGAAGCCCCGCGGGACCGGCCCGCCGTGACGACAGGGACGACCGCGGCGGAGCGCCGCGCATGTCCGACGACACCGCGATCCTGACCCCGCAGCAGCCCGCCCCGGAGCCTCCGGGCGGTGCCGGCGCGCATGTATCGGGCGACACGCTCTCCAGCGGTATCCCGGTGGTGCCGTCCGACAACCGTTCGCCGTTCCCGCCCGCCGGTTCCCAGACGGGCGCGATGCCGCGCGCGGATCTGTCCGGCGCCCGGTTCCAGGACGGCCAACTGCCCCCGCCTCCCGGCCCGTCGGGCGGCCCCCTGTCCACGAGGCCCTCCTCCCAGGGAGGCGGCAACCCCGACTTCTCGGCGCCGGACTTCCCCGGCCCGCCGGGACCGGCGTCCACCACGCCCGCTGGACCAGGCTCCGGCGCACCCGCGCGGACGACGAGCCCGCCTCCCAAGAAGAAGAAAGGCCGCTCGAAGCTGATGGCCGCGGGCGCGGGCATCGTCACGCTGGTCGCGATCGCCTACGGCGCCGGACTGCTACTGAACCACTCCGACGTCCCCAAGGGCACCACCGTCTTCGGGGTGGACATCGGCGGCGGCACCCGCGACGACGCGGTGGACAAGCTGGACGCGACACTCGGCGAGCGGTCGACCGCGCCGCTCCAGCTGACCGTCGGCGGCAAGAAGGAGGAGCTCGGGCCGGACAAGGCGGGGCTCACCTTCGACAGCCAGGCGACGGTCCGCGATGCCGCGGGCAGCGACTACAACCCGGTCTCCGTGATCGGCTCGCTCTTCGGCGGCGAACGCGTCACCGAGCCGGTGATCCCGGTCGACGAGGAGAAGCTGCGCGTCGCACTCACCGACCTCGCGGGCGACTCGGGCTCGGCGGCCGACGGCACCATCAAGTTCGAGCCGGGCAAGGCCGTCCCCGTACCGGGCAAGGCGGGCAAGGCACTTGATGTCGAGCGCTCGATGATCTCGGTACGGGACGCCTACCGCGCCCAGGTCGAGACAGGTAAGCCCAACAGCGTCGAACTGCCCATCGCCACCCGCGAACCGACCATCGACCAGGCCGAACTCGATCGGGCGATGAAGGAGTTCGCCGAGCCGGCGATGTCGGGCCTGATCACGATCAGGGCCGGCGGCAAGCAGATCCAGTTCGGCCCCGACCGGTCACTGCCCCAGATCCTCTCCATGAAGCCGATCGACGGAAAGCTGGTCGAGGTCTACGACAGGGCGGCGATCGAGCAACTGCTGGACGGCGTCTTCGACGGTCTCACGATCACCAAGGCCGACGGCAAGGAACACCCGGTGTCGGCGGCGGACGTGGCGCAGGCCATGCAGAAGCCGCTGCTGGGCAAGACCCCGGAGGAACGCACGGCCGAGATCGAGCTCGACCCGCAGGGCTGACGCTCCACCCAGCCACCGGACGGGCCGCGCACGCGCGGCCCGTCCGGCGTTTTCCGGACAGGCCCCGGGGCCGTGCTCAGTTCAGCATCGCGCGGGCGGCCCGTGCCTTGTGGCGGATCGCGTCCGCCGTCGCCGGTTCCACCGCGGCGACCACCTCCGCGTACTCGTCCATCTCCGCCGCTCCCGTCAGGAAGTCCCCGCGCCGCACCAGCAGTTGGGCGCGCTCGTAACGGAGCCGGGCCGGGTGGGACGGCAGCAGGAGGCTCAGTTCGAGGGCCCACAGCGCGACATCACCGCGCTCGGGGCGTGTCGACGCCCACGCGCGGAGGTTGTTCAGGATGCGGATCACGATGTGGAGCGGTTCGGCCGGGTTCAGTATCGACGGCACCAGCGGGGCTCCCGTGGCCCCTCTCACCAGCGTCTCGGTGTCCTGCCGGGTCAGGATCCGGCCACCCGTGAACGGGTCGACCAGCACCCCGTCGTCGGGCTCTTCGGGCGGGCCGATGCCGACGACGAAGTGACCGGGCAGGGCCACCCCGTACACCGGCGCTCCCGCGCGGCGCGCGACCTCGGTCCACAGCACCGAGAGCAGGATCGGCAGCCCGCGCCTGCGGCGCAGGACCTCATGCAGCAGGGAGGCCTCCAGGCGCCCGTACTCGGCCGGTGTGCCCCGGAAGCCGAGGCGCGTGCCCAGCAGGTCCTCCAGCGCCGCGCCCCACGCGCGCGGGCCGTCGAGACCGAAGGGCAGCATCCCGGCCAGCCGGTCGAGCTCGATCTGCGCCGCGTCGATCCCGTCCTCGTCGAACGCGGAGTCCGCCTCCGTACCGATGAGGAGGCAGAGCAGGGCGATGTCGGGCCGTTCGGCGCGGGCCTCGGCGGCGAACCGGCTCCGCCGGTCGGACGATGGCGGTTGAGGTGGTTCCATGGCCGGTCCGTCGCTCCTCACGCGGGTCGGAAGTGGTGGTAGCGGTGATGCGTGGCGAAGCCCATGCCCTCGTACAGAGCGCCCGCGGCCTCGTTGTCCGACTCGACCTGGAGCCACGCCGCGGACGCGCCCTCCTCCAGCGCACGGCCGGCGAGCGCGCGCATCACGGCGCTCGCCAGCCCTTGGCGCCGCCGCGCGGGATCGACCTCGACGGCCATGAAGCCCGCCCAGCGCCCGTCCACGACACACCGGCCGATCGCGGCCGGCACCCCGTCGTCGCCCTCGACCGAGGCGAACCAGACGGACGGCCCGCCGCCGAGCACCCGCAGTACATGCGGGCCCGGCTCGTCGAAGCGCTGGTAGCGGCGGAGCCACCCCTCGTCGAAGGAGCGGTCGAGCCGCACCGGTGCCACGTCCGGGTCCGGCCCGCCGTCGACCAGCGGAGCGAGCGCGCCGACGCGCAGTTCGGCCGTGACCTCCCGCCGCCAGCCGCGCGCCTCCAGCTCGGCGCAGAGCAGCTCCTGCGTCCCCTCGGCGCCCGTGGCGGTCTGGATGTACACCGGCAGGCTCCGCAGGTCGTACCAGCGCCGTACGCGCGCCAGAGCGTCGTCCAGGGGCATTCCCGGCTCGCCCAGCGGCAGCACCGAGTTGGCGCGCCGGGTGAACCCGCCGGACGCCCGCAGCTCCCAGTCGCCGAGCGCCTCGCGCTCCACCGGCTGCCACGCACGCGCGGCCACCCGGGCGAGCTCCCTGAAGGAGGCGGCGGGACCCCGCCGCCGCGCGGGCGCGGCCGGGACGACCTTGCCCGCGACGAGCGAGGATTCCGCGATCCGGACCGTTTCACCCGTACGGCGTGTGATGAGGACCACATTGTCGTCCCAGGAGGTGAGCACACCGACCGTGTCGGTGAACTTCTCCGTGCCGTCGAAGGAGCCGGTCAGACGGCGGACGGACACACGTTTTCCCACGTCGGCGGGGGTGATCCGGACCGTCAGCCGTCCTCCGGTTGTGAATTCCACAGCTCTGTGCGCCCCTCCTGTGCGGATCGTGCCCAGGAACGGAGATACTAGGTGCGGGCATCGACGACGCCGCGCTCCCGCGCGCCCGTGGACGGAGCCGCAGATGGCCCGCCGCGCCCTATCGAGGAGGAACGACAGCGTGACCTACGTCATCGCGCAGCCTTGTGTGGATCTCAAGGACAAGGCGTGCATCGAGGAGTGCCCGGTCGACTGCATCTACGAGGGCTCCCGGTCCTTGTACATTCACCCGGACGAATGCGTCGACTGTGGTGCCTGTGAGCCGGTCTGCCCGGTCGAGGCGATCTTCTACGAGGACGACACTCCGGAGGAGTGGAAGGACTACTACAAGGCGAACGTGGAGTTCTTCGACGAACTCGGTTCCCCCGGTGGTGCGTCCAAGCTCGGTCTGATCGAGCGTGATCACCCCTTCATCGCCGCACTGCCGCCGCAGCCTCAGAACGACTGACCTCAGAACGACTGAGCGTGCCCCCGGTCCCGTACGGCGAATCGCCGTACGGGACCGAGGCGTTTCCCTCGCCGTACCGGCGGATTCCGTCGTCGTACCGACAATCGAGCACCACCGAGAGAGTGAGCACCGTGTCCGCAGTCTCTTCGCGACTTCCGGTCTTCCCCTGGGACAAGCTGGAGCCCTACAAGGCGACGGCTTCGGCCCACCCGGACGGCATCGTGGATCTGTCCGTGGGGACCCCGGTGGACCCGGTCCCCGAACTGATCCGGCGAGCCCTGGTCGGCGCGGCGAACTCGCCCGGCTATCCGACCGTCTGGGGCACGCCCGAGCTGCGTGACGCGCTGACGGGCTGGGTGGAGCGCCGGCTCGGGGCGCGCGGCGTCGCGCACACCAACGTCCTTCCGGTGGTCGGCTCCAAGGAGCTGGTCGCCTGGCTGCCGACCCAGCTCGGGCTCGGCGCCGGCGACCGGGTCGCGTACCCCCGGCTCGCCTACCCGACGTACGAGGTGGGGGCCCGGCTGTGCGGGGCGGAGCCCGTCTCCTACGAAGACCCCACCGAACTCGACCCGGCGGGCCTGAAGCTGCTCTGGCTGAACTCGCCGTCGAACCCGACCGGGCGGGTCCTGGACAAGGCGGAGCTGACCCGGATCGTCGCCTGGGCCCGTGCGCACGGCGTGCTGCTCTTCAGCGACGAGTGCTATCTGGAACTCGGCTGGGAGGCCGAGCCCGTCTCCGTGCTCCACCCGGACGTCTGCGGTGGCTCGTACGAGGGCGTGGTGGCCGTCCACTCGCTCTCCAAGCGCTCCAACCTGGCCGGCTACCGGGCGGCCTTCCTCGCGGGCGACGCGGCCGTCCTGGGTGAGCTGCTCCAGATCCGCAAGCACGGCGGCATGATGACGCCCGCGCCGGTGCAGGCGGCGACCGTCGCGGCGCTGGGCGACGACAGCCATGTGGCGGAGCAGCGCGCGCGGTACGCCGCCCGCCGTACCGCCCTGCGCGCGGCCCTGGAGAGCCACGGTTTCCGGATCGAGCACAGCGAGGCGAGCCTGTACCTCTGGGCGACGCGCGACGAGCCGTGCTGGCGGACGGTGGCGCACCTCGCGGAGCTGGGGATCCTGGTGGCGCCGGGGGACTTCTACGGGCCCGCGGGCGGGAGTTTCGTACGGGTGGCGCTCACGGCGACCGACGAGCGCGTGGACGCGGCGGTCAAGCGGCTCGGCTGACGCCCGCCGGAGGGTGCGGCCCGGGGGCCGGGGCGACGCGAAGGGGCTCGGGGAGTACGTACTCCC
>NZ_JBHXRX010000059.1:17662-53859 GCF_042714995.1 Streptomyces sp. NPDC058665 | reverse complement strand
ACGGTGAACTCCCGTGGGGCCGCGCCGCCACGCATGCGCCGGACGACGACGGGACGGTGTCGTACGACGGGACGGTGCCGTACGACGGATCAGAGGTTGCCGCGCCTCTCCTGCTCCCGCTCGATCGCCTCGAACAGGGCCTTGAAGTTGCCCTTGCCGAAGCCCATCGAGCCGTGCCGCTCGATCATCTCGAAGAAGACCGTCGGCCGGTCCTGGACCGGCTTGGTGAAGATCTGGAGCAGATAACCGTCCTCGTCGCGGTCCACGAGGATCTTCAGCTCGCGCAGGGTCTCGACGGGCACCCGCGTCTCGCCCGCCCACTCGCCGAGCGTGTCGTAGTACGAGTCCGGGGTGTCGAGGAACTGGACACCGGCCGCGCGCATCGTGCGTACGGAGCCGACGATGTCGTTCGTCGCGAGCGCGATGTGCTGGACGCCCGCGCCGCCGTAGAACTCCAGATACTCGTCGATCTGCGACTTCTTCTTCGCGACCGCCGGCTCGTTGATCGGGAACTTCACCTTCAGCGTGCCGTCGGCCACGACCTTCGACATCAGGGCGGAGTACTCGGTAGCGATGTCGTCGCCCACGAACTCCTTCATGTTCGTGAAGCCCATGACCTTGTTGTAGAACGCCACCCACTCGTTCATCCGGCCGAGTTCGACGTTGCCCACGCAGTGGTCGATGGCCTGGAAGGTGCGCTTCCCGGGGCCCGCGACGATCGGCGCGGCCTCGGCGAAGCCCGGCAGATACGGGCCCTCGTAGCCGGACCGCTCGACCAGGGTGTGGCGGGTGCTGCCGTACGTGGCGATGGCGGCGAGTACGACGGTGCCGTTGTCGTCCTTGAGCTCGTACGGCTCCTGGAGACCGGTGGCGCCGTTCGCGGTGGCGTAGGCGTACGCGGCACGCGCGTCCGGCACCTCGATGGCGAGGTCGACCACACCGTCGCCGTGCTCGGCGACGTGATCGGAGAGGAAGCGCCCCCACTCGGTGGACGCCTTGATGACGGAGGTGAAAACGAAGCGGGCCGAGCCGTTCGTGAGTACGTAGCTCGCGGTCTCGCGGCTCCCGTTCTCGGGGCCCGAGTAGGCGACGAGCTTCATGCCGAACGCCGTCGAGTAGTAGTGGGCCGCCTGCTTGGCGTTGCCCACGGCGAAGACGACGGCGTCCATTCCCCTGACCGGGAAGGGGTCGGCGTCGCGCGCGGTGGAGGGGGCTGAGTCGAGGTTCACCGAGGTGTCTGCCATGACGGCAGCGTCTCCCCGTTCCGCAAGGTGCGCAACAGTTCGCGCATTCGCTGGGCAGTCTGTACAGCCTGGGGCGAGGATGACCGGACCATCTGCACAGGATGACCACCACGAACCGCCCCGGGAGGCGCCATGGGTATCGACGGGCTCGACGGCAGGCTCATCGCCCTGCTGGCACGGGAACCGCGCATCGGGGTGCTGGAGGCGTCACGCCGGCTGGGGGTGGCGCGCGGCACCGTACAGGCGCGGCTGGACCGTCTTCAGACCAACGGAGTCATCCGGGGATTTGGTCCGGACGTCGATCCGGCCGCTCTCGGCTACCCAGTTACGGCGTTCGCAACCCTGGAGATCAAGCAAGGACAAGGTTCGGATGTCCGGGCCCATTTGAGCGGCGTTCCAGAGGTTCTCGAACTGCATACCACCACCGGAACCGGGGATATGCTCTGCCGACTCGTCGCTCGTTCGAACGCCGATCTCCAACGGGTGATCGACCGGGTTGTCGGTTTCGCCGGTATTCAGCGGGCCTCCACGGCGATCGTCATGGAGAACCCCGTTCCGCTGCGGATCATCCCGCTGGTGGAACAGGCCGCCCAGGACACCGACGGCGACCGGCCGCCCGAACGGCCGGGTGGCTGACCGACTCCGACCCACCAGAGAGGAGCGCCGTGGACTTCTGGGACTATCTGGCCAACCGCCACCAGCAATTGCTCACCGACTCGTTCCAGCACGCCAGCGCCGTCTTCCAGTGCATGGTCATCGCCACCGTCCTGGGTGTCGCCATCGGCGTACTGACCTACCGCAGCCCCTGGGGCGGCAATCTGGCGGTCCTCTCCACCGCCGCCGTCCTGACCATCCCCTCGCTGGCGGCCATCGGTCTGCTCATCCCGCTCGTTGGGCTCGGCGTCGCGCCCACGGTGATCGTGCTGACGCTGTACGGGCTGCTGCCCATCGTCCGTAACGCCGTCGTCGGACTGCGCGGCGTGGACCCGGACCTGGTGGACGCGGCCAGGGGCATCGGCATGTCGCGTAGCGCCCGGCTGCTGAGGGTCGAGCTGCCGCTCGCCTGGCCGCCGATCCTCACCGGCATCCGGGTCTCCACCCAGATGCTGATGGGCATCGCCGCCATCGCCGCGTACGCGTCGGGGCCCGGTCTCGGGAACGAGATCTTCCGTGGCATCGCCTCGCTGGGCAGCGCCAACGCGATCAACCAGGTACTCGCCGGAACGATCGGCATCGTCATTCTCGCCCTGCTCTTCGACGCCGCGTACGTCCTGCTCGGCCGACTGACCATCTCAAGGGGGATCCGTGTCCGAGACCACTGACCCGACGCCGGTCCACGCCGCGGACGACGCCTCGAACGGCGCCCAGGCCGTGGTGCGGGCCGGAGCCGTATCCGCCGGCGGCGCCTCCACCAGTAGCGCCTCCACAAGCGGCGCCACCATCCAGCTCGACGGCCTCACCAAGCGCTACCCGGGCAGCCCCAACCCGGCCGTGGAGAACGTCTCGATGGAGATCAAGGCGGGCGAGACCGTCATCCTCGTCGGCCCCTCCGGCTGCGGTAAGTCGACCACCCTCAAGATGATCAACCGGCTGATCGAGCCCTCCTCCGGGCGCATCAGGATCGGCGACGAGGACGTCACCGACATGGACCCCGTGAAGCTGCGCCGGCAGATCGGCTACGCGATCCAGTCCTCGGGTCTCTTCCCGCACATGACGGTCGGCGAGAACATCGCGCTCGTACCGAAGATGGCCGGCTGGTCCAAACCGAAGGTGAAGGACCGGGTCGAGGAGATGCTGGACCTGGTCGGGCTCGACCCCCGCGAGTTCCACGGCCGCTATCCGCGCCAGCTCTCGGGCGGTCAGCAGCAGCGGGTGGGCGTCGCGCGGGCGCTCGCCGCCGATCCGCCGGTGCTGCTCATGGACGAGCCGTTCGGCGCGG
Organism: Streptomyces sp. NPDC058665; assembly: GCF_042714995.1. Taxonomy (NCBI): domain Bacteria; kingdom Bacillati; phylum Actinomycetota; class Actinomycetes; order Kitasatosporales; family Streptomycetaceae; genus Streptomyces; species Streptomyces sp. NPDC058665. The sequence continues at coordinate 50,676 of NZ_JBHXRX010000059.1, read as the reverse complement.
TCGACCCGATCACGCGCGACCATCTCCAGGACGAACTGATCCGTCTCCAGCACGAGTTGCACAAGACGATCGTGTTCGTGACGCACGACTTCGACGAGGCGATCAAGCTCGGGGACCGGATCGCGATCCTGCGGGAGCGCTCGCACATAGCGCAGTTCGACACCCCCGAGGCGATCCTCACCAACCCCGCCGACGACTTCGTGTCCGGCTTCGTGGGCGCGGGAGCCGCGCTGAAGCGGCTGAACCTCACGCGCGTACGGGAGGTGGAGATCGCCGACTTCCCGTCGGTGACGGTCGAGGACCCGCTCCAGTCGATCTTCAACAAGCTGGGCAGCGGCCCGCACAACGAGCTGCTGATGCTGGACCGGAAGAACCGCCCGTACAAATGGCTGCGCCGCGGCGACCTGTCCCGCGCCAAGGGCTCGCTCGCCAACGCGGGCCAGCTGGTGCACCACACCGTGACCAGGGACGCCACCCTGCACGACGCGCTGGAGGCGGTCCTGACCGAGAGCGGCGGACGGGTCGCCGTGACCGGCAGACGCGGTGAGTACATCGGTGTCGTCGACATGGAGACGCTGATGACGTCCGTGCAGGAGCTGCTGGAGGCGGACCGGCTCACCGCCTTCGAGCACCAGCACGAGCTGGCGGAGCAGCGCAGGCAGCGGACCGGCCAGGAGCCGGCGGGCGGTGCGGACGCATGACCTCTCCCGCGCGCAGCCGGCGCCCACCGGGCGAGCACGACGTCAAGGGGCACGCGTTCCGGGACGAGGAGTCGGAACCCGCCCCGCCGCCGGCCGCCCCGGAGCGCCGGATAACCCGGGCCAAGCTGCTGACGGTGCCCTCGGTGGTCGCGGTCGTCCTGCTGCTGACCTTCGCCTGGATCACGAACGTGCCGCTCGACTCGATCGCGAGGAACTCGCTCGCCAACGGAAATGTGCGCCTCCGGCTGTGGCAGCACGTCGAACTGACCGCGGTCTCCACCTTCTGGGTGCTGGTCATCGCGATCCCGCTGGGCATCGCGCTGACCCGGCGCGGGCTGTCCAGGGCGGCGCCGGTCGTGACCGCGCTGGCCAACATCGGACAGGCGACCCCGGCCCTCGGGCTGCTGGCGCTGCTGGTGATCTGGCTGGGCATCGGCCCGTCGACGGCGATCATCGGGATGGTCGTCTACGCGGTGCTGCCGGTGCTCGCCAACACCGTGGCGGGTCTGCGGGCCATCGACCCGCAACTGGTGGAGGCGTCGCGCGGCATCGGGATGTCGCCGCTCGCGACGCTGGGCAGGGTCGAACTCCCGCTGGCCGTACCGCTGATCCTGGCGGGCGTACGGACGGCACTGGTACTCAACGTGGGTACGGCGACACTGGCGACCTTCGGCGGTGGCGGCGGGCTCGGTGACCTGATCACCTCGGGCATCCAGACGCAGCGCATGCCGGTCCTGATCCTGGGCTCGGTGCTCACGGTGACGCTGGCGCTGCTGATCGACTGGCTGGCCTCGCTGGTCGAAGTGGTCCTCACCCCGCGCGGACTGGAGGAGCGCTGATGCGCCGGACGAACAGAAGGCTTGTGACGGGTGGGTTGGCGCTGATGCTGAGCGCGGCCACGCTCGGCGGGTGCGGCCTCAAGAGCGGCTCCCCGATGGTGGACGAGGTCGCCCCGGGCTCGGTCGGCCGGGGCGAACCCCTCAAGGGCGCCTCGCTGACGGTGACTTCGAAGAACTTCAGCGAGAACATCATCCTCGGCCAGATGATCGGCCTGATCTTCAAGGCGGCGGGCGCGGAGGTCGTGGACCGGACGAATTTGCCGGGCTCGATCAGCGCGCGCGAGGCGATCGTCAAGGGTGACGCGGACGCGATGTACGAGTACACGGGCACGGCGTGGATCACCTACCTCGGCAACGAGAAGCCGATCACCGGCTCGCGGGACCAGTGGACGGCCGTACGGGACGCGGACCGCTCGCACGACGTCAGCTGGCTGGCGCCGTCCACGCTCAACAACACGTACTCGCTGGGCATCAGCAAGAAGAACAACGCGAAGTACCGGCTCAAGACGATGTCGGACGTCGCCGCGCTGTCGAAGAAGCAGCCGGGCGGGATCACGGTGTGCGTGGAGAACGAGTTCGCGTCGCGTGAGGACGGGCTGCCGGGGATGGTGAAGGCGTACGGGATGAAGGTCCCGGCCTCCAGCGTGAAGAAGATGGACGCCGGGATCATCTACACCCAGGTCTCCAAGTCCAACTCCTGCCTGGTTGGGGAGGTGTTCACGACGGACGGCCGGATCAAGGCGATGGATCTCGACACGGTCGCCGACGACAAGCACTTCTTCCCGAACTACAACGCGGCGCCGGTGATCCACAGTTCGACGTACGAGAAGTACCCGGAGATCGCCGGTCTGCTCGACCCGCTGAGCGAGCGCCTGAACACGGGGATCGCGCAGGAGCTGAACGCGAAGGTGGACGTGGACGGCCAGGATCCGCACGAGGTGGCGAAGGACTGGCTGATCGAGGAGGGCTTCATCAAGGAGGGCTGAGCGGGGGGCGCCGGCCCTCAGCCTTGACTTGCAAAGAAGTAGTTGCAAAGGAACCCTTGCAACTACTTCTTTGCATACCTACGCTGAGGCCATGCCCGAAAATCCCGACACCCCCGCGCCGGACGTCCCCGTGCAGGACGTCCGCACCCTGGACCCGCGCTCACTGCGCGGTCTCGCCCACCCCCTGCGGATGCGGCTGCTGACCGCCCTGCGCCACCACGGCCCGGCCACCGCGTCCCAACTCGCCGACCGGCTGGGCGAGTCGAGCGGCGCCACCAGCTACCACCTGCGCCAGCTGGCCGAGCACGGGTTCGTCGCGGACGACCCGGGGCGCGGCAAGGGCCGGGAGCGCTGGTGGAAGGCCGCGGACAGGGGCGTCATGGTCGACGACACGCTGCACCACGACCCCAACCCCGAGGTACGCGGAGCACTGAACACGTTCATGCACGAGATCGCCTCCATCCACGACCGGGAGGTGAGCACCTGGCTGGGCACGATGCACGACTGGCCGGACGTCTGGGCGACCAAGTCCGACCTCAGCGACTTCACCCTGCGACTCACCCCGGAGCTGCTGGCCGAGCTGGAGAGCCGGATGCACGACCTGATCGCCGGATACGAGGACCGCGCGCTGCCCGATGGCGAGGAGTCCGTCGCACAGGTCCGCATCCATCTGCACGCCCTGCCACAGAAGCGGCTCGACGACCCGAACGGCTAACCCCGCTCCGCCCTCCCCCACCCTCTCCTGCCACTTCCGCGCGAAGGGACGATTTGTCATGCCATTTTCCGACGTGCACCTCCAGCTCCACGCCATACGCGCGACCGAACTCCAGACCGAAGCCGCCACCTACCACCCCCACCCCCACGGCTTCCGCCCCCGACTGGGCTGGCTCCTGGTCGAGTTGGGCCTGCGCCTGCTCGAACACCCCACGCGAGCCCACATCCGCCCCGTATGACCGCCGCACCGGTACGACGGTGGCCGCTCACCGCGGTCCTGACCGCCAACGCCGTATCCGCCCTGGGCCGGACCCTGAGCCTGATCGGCATCCCCTGGTTCGTGCTCCAGACCACCGGAAGCGCCGGCCGCGCGGGCGTGGTGGCCTTCTGCGCCACCCTCCCGGTCGTTCTCTCCGCGCTCATCGGCGGCCCCGTCATCGACCGGATCGGCCGCCGCCGCGTCTCGATCGCGTCCGACACCCTGTGCGCGCTCTCCGTCGGGGCCGTCCCCCTGCTGCACCGCGCCGACTCGCTCCCGTTCTGGGGGCTCTGCGCACTGGTGGCGCTCCACGGTCTCGCCCACACGCCCGGCGACACGGCCCGCTACGTCCTCGTACCGGATCTCGCCCAGCAGGCGGGCACGACCCTCGTCCGCGCCGCGAGCCTGTTCGACGCTGTCGAGCGCGGCGCCCGGATGCTCGGCGCGGCGCTCGCGGGCCTGGTGATCGCCCTGCTCGGCGCCGAAGTCGCCCTGTTCCTGGACGCGTTGACGTATCTGCTGTCGGCACTGCTGGTCGGCGCCGGGCTGCGGGGCGTAGGTGGAGCGCGGCCGGTCAAGGGCCTGCCGCGGGTCTCGCCGCGTACGTACGCCGCCGAACTGCGCGAAGGTTACGCCTACTTGGCGCGCACCAGGCTCCTGGCGGCGGTCGTCCTCATGGCGATGTTCATGAACGGCGTCGACCAGGGCTGGAACGGGGTCCTGCTGCCCGTACACGCCGAACGCAACCTCGGCGGCGCCGCCGAACTGGGCCTGGTCACAGCGGTTTTCGGCGCCGGAGGCCTGCTGGGCGCACTGCTGTACGGCGCGGCGGGCCACCGCTTCACCCGCCGCGCAGTCCTCGCCGTCGCCGTCCTGCTCTGTGGCGCGCCACGCTTCGCGGCGGCGGGGCTCACCGACTCCACGGTGGCGCTCGCGGTGACCATGGGCGCGGCGGGTGTCGCGGGCGGGATGATCAACCCGATCCTGACGACGGTGACGTACGAACGCGTCCCGGACGAACTCCGCAGCCGGGTCGCGGGCGCGATGACCGCGGGCTGCGAGCTGACGATGCCCCTGGGGGGCCTGACGGCGGGTCTGCTGGTCGAGGGCACCGGCCTCTCCCCCGCCCTGCTCCTGATGGGCGGCGCCTACCTGCTGGCCACGCTGAGCCCGGCCCTGCTCCCGGTCTGGCGCGACCTGGACGCGAAGAGCCCCGGGAGCAGCGACCACGACGCTTACCAACCGTTCAGGGAGACCTCTGAGCCTCCCCCTAGGTAATGGTGGAGGGCACTTGAGGTGGTGCCCACGAAGTCCTTCGGGATCGCGTTAGCGTCGAACCAGCGAACCTGGGCGTGTTTGCGGGGTTCGCGGTTCTCGGGTTCGCCGGTCCATTCGTGAGTGGCGAAGACGACGGTGAGGAAGCCGTTGGGGGATTCGACTCCGTAGGCGCTGTGGATGATGTGGGCGACCTTCAGCGCCTCCGGTTTCACGGTCAGGCCGGTCTCCTCGTAGAGCTCGCGGACGGCTGTCTCGGTGATGGGCTCTCCCGGTTCGCTCTTGCCGACGGGGAGGTCCCACTTGCCCCGGGCGAACTTGGCGTTCTCGCTGCGTTGGAGGAGTACGACTTGGTTGGTGGCCTTGTCGTGGACGATGACGGCGGCGACCAGCAGCGTCATCGATTCGAGCGCCGGTGGGAGGGCTTGGGGGCGTTCGTCTGTCTGCTGAGCCACGGGGTTCCCTTCGTCGGGCGGGTTGTTGGGCATGTAAGGCGAGGGCCTCACGGGCGCGGCGTGCCAGATCGGCCGCGCCGGGGACGCGGCGGCGCTGGTAGGTCGCGAGGGTGGAGCGGATCGAGGTGATCGCTTTGCGGTGCGGTCCGAGGTCATGCCCTCCATGAGGACCAGGGCTTGGGTCCAGGCGGCGACTGCTTCGTCGGCGCGGGCCTGGGCGGCGAGGTTGTCGCCGCGGTCGGCGTGGGTGAGGGCGTGGACGCGCTTGTACTTCTCGGGGTCCCAGCGGGTGAGTGCGTCGCGGTGCTGCTGTTCGGTGCCGATGTGGTCGGCGAGGTCGCTGAGGGTGCGGGCGGTGTGGCTGGCCACGGTGCCGGCGGCGGGGCCGCTGACACGGGAGAAGCTGGGCTGGGGCCCGTCCTTGCGGAGGAGGGCGTCTTCGGCGGCGAGGAGGGCACGTGCGGCCAAGGGGTTCTCACGGACGGCCGCATACGCGCGGGCGTGGGCTATGTGGAGCAGAGCCTCGGTCTGTCCGTCGATGCGGCCGAGGCCGCGGGTGAGGGCGCCTTCGACGAGGTCGACGCAGTGGCGGGGCTGTTTGAGGCTGAGGGCTTGGTGGGCGAGGGCGCGCATCATCCAGGCGGCGTGGCCGTGGGGGTCGGCTTCGCAAGCGAGTTGGTAGCCGACCTGGTAGTAGCGCTGGGCTGCGCCTTCATGGCCGAGGTCGTGGTGGTTCCAGCCCGTTGTCGCCGCAGAGACTGTGTCCCATGCAGGTCGTGTCGTTTTAGGAGGCGGCTGCCGCTCCGGCCCGCGTCTCGTAGAGACGGTGCATCGCGTCGCTTTCCATGGCAACGATCGCCGTATCAGGTGACGAAGGCCACTCTTGGTGGCCTGTCGCTGGGCGGGCTGGGAGGCCGCCCCCGCGCGCGTCGGGGGTCGCAGACGCAGGGGCGGCCGGTCTTGGGGTCAACGCAGTGCTTGGGCGACGCGCTGACCCAACCTCTCGTCGTGGAGGGCGCCGACCGTTCGCCAGGCAGCGTCGGAGACTTCTTCGGCCTGGAGTTCGCCGATGTCGGCGGTGGTGCGGAAGAGGAAGCGGAAGTCGAAGTGCTGGTGGGCGGGCTCGCCCTTGGCGGGGTTGGCGTCGATGGGGTGGATGTCGATGTGGAGCGGAGTCTCGCCGTGCGGGGTGACGACGTGGGGCGGGATGCCGGTCTCCTCGGCGAGTTCGCGGCCGGCGGCCTGCAGGAGCGTCTCGTCCGAGGGCTCCAGATGACCGCCGGGCAAAAGCCATTTCTGGGTCACGTTGTGGAGAATGTGCAGGATGCGGCCGTCGGGGCCGACGAGGATGGCCCCTGCGGTGACGTGGCCGGGCAGGGTCTTACGGCTGGTGAGGTCGTCGCCGTCGTCCAGGAGGCCGAGGACGGCGCCGAGTTCGCGCTTGTCCTCGGGGTGTTCGTCGAGGTAGGCGGCGATGGTGGTGCGGATGTGGTGGGCCGTGATGGTCATGGTGATCACCTGTTGAAGTAGGAGAGCCAGGTCGCCGCGATGGCTTCGCGGTCGGGTGCGGGGACCTCATGGATGCCGGGGGCGAGGTCGCCGCGGGTGAGCATCCTGATCGCGGCGAGGATCTCGGCCTGGACCAGGAAGATGAACGGCCCAACGCTGGCGCCGTGGATGAAGTTGACGGCGTTGCCGCCGTTCGCCAGATAGAAGTAGTGGCCGGTGGTCTGGTAGCGGGTGACGTGGTCGCCGACCTGGGTGCGGGTGTAGACGTCAGGGAGTCCGGCGAGGTCAAGTTCGTCCTCGCTGCTGGTGACGGTGGCGACGTAGGCGCCGTTGCGCAGGTGGGAGAAGTCCTCGCCGCACAGGGAGACTGCGCCGGTCGCGCAGAGCACCAGGCCGGCCCCGGTCAGGGCGGCTTCACGGTCGCGGGCGACGGTGAAGCCCTGGGAGAGTGCCTGGGTGCGGCGGACGGGGTCGATGTCGAAGACGGTGACATGGACGCCCTTGGCATGCAGGAGGCGGGCGATCGAGCTGCCGAGCTTGCCGAAGCCGATCACCAGGGCGGGGCGGCCGTGGAGGATGTCACCGCGATCGCGCATGACGGCCTCGGTGGAGAAGACTACGGACTGGCCGACGAGGAAGTCTTCGGGGTCCTTCAGTGGTGAGCGGGCGACGGAGATGACGGGGCAGGGCAGTTTGTCGAGGTCCTCGTAGCGGTGGTGCCCGTTCTCGGTGTCCTCGATCACCCCGGCGAGCCGACCGGTAAAGCGGTTGTGGACGTCGGCGAGGCTGGGGGCGAAGTAGCCGCCGACGTCCAGCAGGGTGACCGTCTGGTCGGCGGCACGGGATTCGAGGTAGTCCAGAGCGTCGTCGGCCTGGGCGAACATTTCGCGGGTGAGGGTGTCGACCATATGCGTCTGCTCGACCTCGCGCTTCGCGGCCGGGTGGACGGACTTCGGCTTGGGCAGCACCGCAGTGAGCCGGGTCATCGCGGCGACCGCGCGGACGAACGCGGGACGCTCGGCCAGCAGGTGCGTGATGAGGAACGACGCCGTCTGCTCACCCGGGGCGAACTGGGCGGCGATCCGGGCGAAGTAGGCGTCCAGCCGGGCGCGTTCGAAGGTTTCCATGGCAGTTCCCTCTCATCCGTTCCGTCCGGGGGCCGTGCGAGGAGATGCGGGTTCAACGGGTGCGGGCGCGTCCGAACAGCAGCCGGTCGGCTACGAGCGCTGCATCCAGGTAGGCGTCGACCTTGGCGGCGTCAGCGGACTGCGGCAGGGGGTCCAGCCCAAGTAGGAGGATGGCCTCACCGCTGCGGGCGACCTGTTCGGTCCAGGACCGACGGGTGGGCAGCCGCAGCCGCTGGGAGGCGCCGGGGCGGCGCACCAGCACCTGGTCGCCGACGATCTGCAGGCAGCGCTCCAGCACCGGAACGACCTCCCGGGCGCCGACCAGGCCACCCAGGCTGGCGGACAGCCGCCGCATCCTGGCCTCGGCCGTCTCAGCGGTGCCCGAGCCGGTCAGGGCCGGGGTGTGGGTGATCAGGATGTGCGCGATCTCGCGGCCGTCCGGGCGGGTGCCGGGCCAGGTCCAGGCTGCGAGCGACACCAGCAGCCGCAGCTCAGGGCCGGGCGGAGTGAGCAGGACGCTCATGCTGTTGTGCCTCCCGTGGCCTTGAAGCAGGACCAGACGATCTTCCCGACCGGAGTGCGGTCCTCGACTCCCCAGCCGTCGGCGAGCGCGTTCACCAGGATCAGCCCGCGTCCGGAGGTGTCCGTGCCGGCGGCCTGCCGAGCTTCCGGGTGCTGGCGGCGGCTGTCGTGCACTTCCAGGCGTACGACATCCTCGTCGGCGTCGAGCTTGACCAGGAAGCCGTGTCCGGGGGCAGTCCCGTGGACCAGGGCGTTGGTGGCGAGTTCGGAAACGCAGAGCCGGACGTCCTCGGCGCGGTCCGGCAGACCCCAGTCGGCCAGGGCCTCAGAGGTGAAGGACCGCGCCTGGCCGACCGACTCGGGCCGCGCGTCGAAGAACTGCTGGGTCGTCTTGGTCATCACGGTGGTCCTCATGACTCGGCGTCCAGGACGCGGGTGGTGCCGGGGTGACGGCGGCGGACGGGACCGCTGCGGGAGATGGAGTGGTGGGCCGTGCGGGGCTTGCGGACCAGCAGCAGCCGCGAGCCGACCGCCTCGATCCGCCGCCCGCGTTCAGCGGCTATGGCCTTCGGCCCCAGGTGCGACATGGCCGGGGCGATGACGCCGTAGACGTCCGGCAGCGCGAGCACGTCCAGTAGCCCGGTGAACGCCGCTGAGGCGGGCCCGGCGGACGCGTCGCGGTCGGTGAAGACGCCGGACAACTGCAGTTCGTGGCTGCGGCAGTACTCGGTGAGCGAGGCGACCAGCGCGTCCTGCCGCGCTTGGGAGACCCGCACCAGCCGCAGGAAGCCGTAAACGACCGGGCCGCTGACCGGGCGATGCTCCGTGAGGGGTTCCATGCTCAGGACCGTCCCAAAGGCTCGACAAATGGTGACGCTCTGAGCGTGGCGTCCGGCCAACTCGCGGCCAATCACCGGCCGTTCTACTTCCGTTCCACTTCCGTCCCGCCGACTGCACGGATCTGCTTCGATGACCGGTGGAAGGGAGTGACGCGTGGCGACCGTGCACCACTGGACCGGCCTGGAGGCCAGGGCCCTGCGGCTCGCCCTGCGACTGAGCGTGCGGGCCTTCGCCCAGCAGCTCGGCCTGGCCGTCGCGACCGTGTCCAAGTGGGAGAGCAAGCTCGCCGACACCGAGCCCAGACCCGACACTCAGGCCATCCTCGACACCGCCCTCGGCCGCGCGGACGCCGCTGTCCACCTGCGGTTCGAAACGCTCCTGTCCGAGATGACCAGCCCGGTGCAGAACGCTGGCCGACGCCGCGTAACCGCCTCCGGCCCCAGAACCTGGGAATACGAGTCCTGGGCCGATGACCTCGACCGCGTCGTGGTCGCCCTGTCCCGGCAGAACTTCGCCTTCGCCGACAGCCTCCTCACCCGGTGGCTGGGCCGGTTCAAGGCCCCCGAGCTGGACGAGAAGGGCCTGTATCTCTTCGCCCGCTCCACCGCCCTGCTCGGCGACCTCAAGCGCGACCAGGGCGTTGTCCTGGGCCCGCTGTCCGCCCAGCACTCCTATGCCGGCGCTCGCGCGGTCTTCACCCAGCTCGACATCCCCCGCCGCGTCGCCCAGCTCGACCTGTCCCTCGCGGTCGTCACCGAGATGTCCGGGAAGCTGGAGATCGCGGCCCGCAACTACGAGACCCTCGCCGTCGATGACCGGCTCTCCCGCCGCGACCGGGCCCGCGCGAGGCTGTGGGTGGGGACCGCGCTGAGCAAGGACGGCCAGCACGACTATGCGACCCGCGTCATGCAGGTGGCGACCCGCGACTTCGAGGACCTCACCGAACCGGACGACTGGTCGGTGGCCCACCAAAAACTCGCCCTCGCCCGCCGCGGCGCCGGCGACCTTACCCAGGCCCTGCACTTCATCGACATCGCCCGCAGCAGCGGGACGCCCGACTCACCGATGCAACGCGTGCGACTGGACACCGCTCATGGCCACATCCTGCTCTCCGATGCGGCGACCCGGGATGATGGACACCTCGTCCTCGACCAGGCCGCCAAGGTGGCCGCGCAGTACGGACTTGTGCACCAACTGCGCAGTATCGAGGGCATCAAGGCCATGGGCGAGGGGCCGACCGGCCCCCGGCAACGGTGACCAGGGAGAAACGCGTGAGCAACGACCAGCAGGGCATCACCGCTGACCAGTGGCGCCAGGCCAAGCTGATCTGGAACTACCACCAGATGCAGCACGAGCTGCGGCCCGTCGACGTGGCGATCGGGTTGGGCAGCCACGACCTCGGCGTCGCAGCCCATGCCGCCGAGCTGTACCGCTCCGGGCTCTTCCCGACCCTGGTCTTCACCGGCGGCAACAGCCCCACCACCGCCAAGGTCTTCCCGCGTGGTGAGGCCGTCCACTTCGGCGAGCACGCCATCGACCTCGGCGTCCCCGCCGAGGCGATCCTGCTGGAACCGAACGCGGGCAACACCGGGCAGAACATCACCCTCTCGCGTGAGGTCCTCGTCGCCGCAGGCATCACCCCGGCGTCGGTGCTGCTGGTCTCCAAGCCCTATATGGAAAGGCGGTCGTTCGCGACCGCCCGCGAGCTGTGGCCCGACGTCGAGATCCTCTGCGCGTCGGAGCCGCTGGAGTTCGACGACTATCTGAAGTCCATCGGCGACGAGAAACTCGTCCTGGACATGCTCGTCGGCGACCTCCAGCGGGTCATCGAGTATCCAAAGCTCGGATTCGCCATCGAGCAGGAGGTCCCGGAGGACGTGCATGCAGCGTACGAGTCCCTCGTCCGCGGCGGCTTCACCAGCCGCCTCATCAACCCCTGACCTGCCCGAACCAGGCGGGTTGTGTGCCATCCACCAGCCGAATTTCCTGCCCCGGCTGACCACGCTGGCCAAGCTGTTCGCGGCGGACTACTGGATCGTCCTGGACAACGTGCAGTTCACCCGCCGCGACTACCAGCACCGAGCCCGCCTCGCGAACCTCCACGACCCCGCCGGTCAGCAGTGGCTTACCATCCCCACCCGCCTGCCGAGCGGACGGCCCACCCTCATCCGCGACGCCGTGATCGACGACTCGGACCTGGCCCGCCGCAGGACCGCGGGGATGCTGCGGCAACACTATGGGTCCAGCCCTCACTGGCCCGCCCTCGCCGAGGCCCTGGATCCGGTGCTGGATGCCTTCGACACCGGCAAGACCGCGAAGGTTGCCGAGACCTCCACCCGCGTCCTGCTGGACCTGCTGGGCTGGAAGGGCCAGGTCGTCACCAGCAGCCGTCTGCCAACCCGGCCGGGTCGCTCCGTCCGGCTCGCGGACCTTTCCGCGGCGACCGGCGCCCGCGCGTATCTGTGCGGGACCGGTGGCATGACCTATCTCGACCCCGCCCCGTTCACGGTTCAGAACATCGCCGTGGCCTCGTTCCGGCCGCCGACCACCGGCATCTGGTCCTCCGGCCGCCGCCTCAGTGCCCTGTGGGCCTTGGCCACCCTGGGCCCGGACGCCGTGGCAGCCCGCCTCCGGGCTCCGGCCCACCGCGACTGGCTCCAGACGGCAGCCTGAACGAGCCGCCCCCTCCTCGTGGAGGGGGACGTGCCACGGAACGTGGCCCTGACAAGATTTCCGTGAAGCCGGGATGAGCCCCCATGCGCCGGTAACACTCCGTCACGGGTAGCGGCAGTGTCGGCGAGCGCTCTGGCAGCGGTCCGCCTCAGTGATCCTCGACGATGAAGCAGGCCCGCTCGTAGAGTTCGTCGAACGTGATTACCTCGACATCCTGGATGGATGTCCGGTACAGCTCGAAGGAGCTCATCTTCTCCGGGTTCACATCGCCGTTGTGGGTGAACTCGCGCAGGCTCCCGATCACCACGACCTGTCGCGGGCGGGTGGTGGACAGTTCGGTGCCTGTCGGGGTGCCGTCTTCCTCGTAGATCCGGGTGAGGAATTCGCGGGAGATGTGCTGCTGGGCCTTGCTGGCGGTCTTCTGCACCTGCGCCACGCCGCCGCCCAGTTCTTTTGAGGCCTGGTAGACGCCTGCGCGGTACGGGGTCTTGGTGAGTAGCTCCGTGTCGTGGGTCTTGATTTCGCAGAAGAGTATGCTGCTGATCAGGCCCTTGGACCGCATGATGGCGTCGATGCGTTTCCCGGCTCCGCCGAATATGTCCGCACCGGTGGTGATGCGTTCCAGCTTGCCGTCGTCGATGGATTCGCAGGCGATGAGGTTGAGTCCGTAGCCGAAGATCCACTGGTTCGCCTCGAAGAAAGCCTGCCAGACCGCTTCCGGCCCGCGCGTCGTTGCCAGACTCTCCTCCTGCTGGAAATAGTCCGGATCGGTCAGTAGCCGCTCGAACTTCTGGAGCTGTTCTCTGCGGTTGCTGATCAGCCGGATGTCCTCCTCTGTGAGCCCGCCGCCGATGGCTGTCCTGACCGCACCGAGAACCGTCGTCCGGTCCTGGCCGGTCAGCAGCTGGGCCAGTTGGGCCTCGTCGCCGGCCACGAGCTGGAGGGAACTGCCGGGGGTGCTAAGGCCATTGCAGCCCTGGAGGAAGCTGATGACTTTCCAGAAGTTCTCGTGGACGTCCCCGGTGTCGACGAGCGCCTTGATGGCCCGGGTGGTCCCGGTCTCAGGCACTGTCTGCGTTGCGGAGACTTCCCCAGCCTTCTTCTTGTCCTTCTTCCAGAGCTTGATCCTCGGCGTGAAGGTGTCGCCCTTCTTGATGATGGTGACGCTGCACAGGGTCGCTACCTGCGGACGGTCGTCGAGGACGAAGTCGGTGATCATCCGGCTGGTGCGGGTGTCATAGAGGTAGTGGAACCCGCTGCTGTCCTGCGAACCGCGGATCTCCAGGTCGGTGAAGTCCCTGCGGGTGACATCGAACTCGGTGGTGGAGAAGGGGAGTCGGAGGCCTCGAACAGTGGGGGTGGCGGGCGCTGCGGCTTGGGTCCGCCAGTCCGGTGGGATGTTGGGCAGCGGGCGGGTGTCGCCTTCGACCACGAGGTCCTGGATGTCGATGCGCCCGAGCTGGATGAGCACGGACTGCAACGTCCGCCAGACCACCTCCTTCGCCTCCGGGGTGCAGGTGGGCAGAAGCTCGCGCTCCACCGTCAGGACCGCCTCATAGGTGGCATCCGTCCAATTGTCACCAGGTATGGGATGGAAGAAGCCGCCGTCACGGCGGAGGGTCAGGACCGCGGTGCGGAGCAGGTCGCGTGCGGTCTCCTCGCCAGCGCAGTCCAGGAGGGTGAAGGTCTGGCCGAGGACCAGGTCGAGCTTGCCCGTGTCCTCGTCCTCCAGCGGCAGCGGGACCAACGGGCCACTAGGCGGGACTCGTACCGGCTTATACAGAGGGCGGCCCGAGAGGCACTCGTGCGGACGCAGGCCCCATCCGTCCGGCGCCAGAAGCAAGTTCAGTTCTTCGACGTGCGTTATAGCCTCCTCGACGTCGGCCGCCACTTCAGGATGGACCATCCGTGCCAGAAAGGTGAGCAGTACCTCGTCCGGTCCGTGGGAGAGCTCCAAGCGGGGGTCCTCGAAGATCCAGTCGTCGGGCAGGTCTTGGTTGTTGAACCGGTGCTGCTGGATATCGGCGCGGACAGTCGGAAGCTGGCTGTTGCCGACTGGAGGTCGGTCCAGGTCGTAGAGGCCCTCCAGGAACGTGACCTCGTCCATTTCGCCCCACCAGGGGCGCGATATCCCGCGCAGGTACTTGAAGATGTCACGTCGTGTCACCGCCGTGATTGTCGGCGGCTCGTTCGCTCTGGCGGGATCGGTGGAAGTCATGTGTCCAGGATGGACGGTTAGGCAGTAGAGCGCCGGATAATTGGGACTTTCACCTCGTTGAACACGCTGCCACCCACACTCGCTCCACCCGCACCCCCTCCAGGTGTGGGGGCGCAATCCGTACGAGGTCGTCACCCTCGCCGACACTGCCGCTACCCGTGACGGAGTGTTACCGGCGCTCGGGAGCTCATCCCGGCTTCACGGAAATCTTGCCAGGGCCCCGAACGTCCCCAGTCGCGTACGACTTCCTCGTGCACCATCGCGTACCGATGCCTGTGCTCAGCTACATGATCCGAAGGGAGCTGAGCCGGGGCGGGCGACGGGCAAACGCCGCACGTTGCCAGCTGCGGCAGCCTGCTCCCGCAGCTGTTCGATCTCGCACGGACCGGCCTGCGCATCACCTCCGCACAGGAGTTGCGTCACCCACACCTCGACCGGTGGCCCACCACCCTCCTGATCACCGCCCGCAAACGCTGACCAACGGAGGCATCAAATGGCCCTGCCCTACCTGCTCCTGGACATCGACGGCGTCCTCATACCGTTCCCGGCAGCCGACGGCAGCACCCCGTCCACCCACATCCGCCACACCGTCCTGCCCACCGGCCGGCACCCCGACGACCCCGTCCCCATCTGGCTCGACCCGAGCCAGGGCGGCATTCTCACCGACCTCCTGACCAGCGGGCTCGTAACCCCCGTGTGGTGCACGAGCTGGCGCAAGGACGCCACCACGCTCATCGCCCCACTCCTGGGACTGCCGAACTTCCCGTACCTCGGCCTGCCTCGCCCCCAGATCAGCACCAGCCACCTCGACGGATACCTCTGGAAACGCGACCACGTCGACGCCTGGCTCGGCAGAGCTCCAATCGTCTGGATCGACGACGACTTCACCAGCCTCGACCACGGGTGGGCACAAGAGCGCACCGCCCGCGGGCTGCCCACTCTCCTCGTCCAGCCCGACCCGTACGTCGGTCTCCTTGCGGGCCACCTCACGGAAGTACGGAAATGGGCCGGAGGGGTGCGAGACGTGCGGGACGAATCCGCCGTCAGCAGTTCGGGACCTTGCCGCCCCGTTTCAGGGAGCGCAGGGACGACACCGTGTCCTTCAGGGTTCTGACCGGGATCAGGCGCATTCCGTCGGGGAGTTCGGAGCGGGCGTCCGTGCATTCCGCCTCCGGGACCAGGAAGACCGTCGCGCCGTCGCGGGCCGCCGCCTGGGTCTTGAGGGAGACGCCGCCCACCTCGCCCACCTCGCCGTCCGCGCTGATCGTGCCGGTGCCCGCGATGGAGCGGCCGCCCGTGAGGTCGCCGTCCAGCATGTCGACGATGCCGAGGGCGAACAGGAGGCCCGCGCTGGGGCCGCCGACATCGGCGAGGTGGAGGGTGACGTCGACCGAGTCCGGCTTACGGCCCAGCTGGGCGAGGGCCGCGTCGACCGCGACGTTCTGCGACTTCACCATCTCCTGGGTGTTGTGCCGCTCGATCTCCTTGTCGGACTGGCCCGCCGGGTAGACCGAGTTACGGGGCAGCACCGCGCGGTCGGTACGGATCCAGCCGTCGAGCACATCGCCGAAGTCGACGTCGGCGGACGGTCCCGTCGCCAGGATCGTCGTCATCCGCAGCTCACCCTCCGGCTCTCTGGTCTCCGCACCCTTGATCGAGATGACGGGATCGCCCCGGTAGTCCCCGAGCACATTCGCGGTCAGACCCGGCTGGGCCACCGCGTACGGCAGCGGGGCCACCCCGACGACGACGAGCAGCGCGACGACGGGGACCGCCGAGAGGGCGAGGGAGCGGGGGCGCGAGAGACCGGAGAGACGAGAAAGCACAGCGTCAATCTATCGGCCGGTCCGCCGCCCCGGTCCAGAGCCCGTCCCCGGAGCCCGTCCCGGGGCGCCCCGCGACCGCCTCAGCGCAGCGCGTCGGCCACCTCGCGCGCGGCGTCGACCACGCGCGGGCCCACCCGCTCCGGCACCGAGTCGGCGAGCATCACCACGCCCACGCTGCCCTCGATGCCGGTCACCCCGACGAGCGCGGCGGCGGCGCCGCTGGCGCCCGCCTCCAGTTCGCCGTGGGTCAGCGTGCACCGCGTCTCGGTGTACGAGCCCTGCCGCGCGGCCAGGATCGCCTTGCCCGCGGCGCCCCGGTCCAGCGGGTGCCGGAAGCCGGCGCGGTACGCCACGTGGTAGTCCGTCCACGTCGGCTCGACGACCGCGACGGCCAGCGCCTCGGCGCCGTCCACGAGGGTCAGGTGCGCGGTGGCACCGATGTCCTCGGCGAGCGCGCGCAGGGCGGGCAGCGCGGCTTCCCGTACGAGCGGATGCACCTGGCGGCCCAGGCGCAGCACCCCCAGGCCCACTCTGGCGCGTCCGCCCAGATCGCGGCGGACCAGCGCGTGCTGTTCGAGGGTGGCCAGGAGTCGGTAGACCACGGTGCGGTTGACGCCGAGTTTGTTGGACAACTCGGTGACGGTCAGCCCGTGGTCGGTGTCGGCGAGCAGTTTGAGGACGCGCAGTCCCCGGTCGAGCGTCTGGGAGGTCTCCGCGGTCACGACGCCCTCTCCTTCGGAGTTTCGGAGTGAGTGACGACGGCACTCTCACGGAGCCCGCGGCACCGGTCCCATCGGCGACACACGGAGAGAGGCCGCCGACAGGCCATGGCGCACCGGCCGCGCTCCGTGGCGGCGCTGCCACGGCGCGTATGTAATGACCGGACATTAGCGATCCGTACCGCTCAGCGGAAGACCTCGTCCAGAATCCGGTCATGAGAGGTCAGTTGGTCCCCGTTCGGGTCGGAACAGGCACCGAAAAGGGAATCGCTCTGACCAATCGCACGATTTCCCAGGAATGGACGCGCGTAGAAATGCCCCTCCGGACGCCGGAAAGACGTCTGAAGAGGCGGAAAATAAATTTCTGGCGCTCAGAAAATCAGCGCATTCGGGTCGCCCACTCCTGGACTTTTCTGATCCGCTCACGGAGCTGGCCCCCGGTCGCCTCCGCGCTGGGCGGCCCGCCGCACACGCGGCGCAGCTCCGTGTGGATCACCCCGTGCGGCTTCCCGCTCTGGTGGACGTACGCGCCGACCATCGTGTTGAGCTGCTTGCGCAGTTCGAGCAGCTCTTTGTGGGAGACCACCGGACGCCGGTCGGCCGGCAGCTCCAGCAGATCCGCCTCGGCGTCGGGCTTCTTGCGGCTGTGCGCGATCTGCCGGGCCTGCCGCTTCTGGAGCAGCATTTGGACCTGGTCTGGTTCGAGGAGGCCGGGGATACCGAGGTAGTCCTGCTCCTCCTCGCTGCCGGGGTGCGCCTGCATACCGAACTCGGCGCCGTCGTACAGCACCCGGTCGAAGACCGCGTCGGACTCCAGCGCCTCGAAGGGCAGCATGTCCTGTTCGCCGGTGTCCTCGTCGAGTTCGCGCTCGGCCTCCGCCATCTCCTTCTCGGACTCGGCGTACGGGTCGTCGTCGCCCTGCTTCTTCGGCTTGTCGAGGACGTGGTCGCGCTCGATCTCCATCTCGTTGGCGAAGCCGAGGAGGCCGGGGATGGTGGGCAGGAAGACCGACGCGGTCTCGCCGCGGCGCCGGGAGCGGACGAAACGGCCGACGGCCTGGGCGAAGAACAGGGGGGTGGAGATGGTGGTGGCGTACACGCCGACAGCGAGGCGCGGTACGTCGACGCCCTCCGACACCATGCGGACGGCGACCATCCAGCGCTCGTCGCCCGCGCTGAAGTCGTCGATACGCTGCGAGGCCGCGGCCTCGTCGGAGAGCACGACGGTCGCCTTCGTGCCCGTGATCTCGCGGATGAGCTTGGCGTAGGCGCGGGCCGCGTCCTGGTCGGTGGCGATGACCAGCGCGCCTGCGTCCGGGATCGACTTGCGTACCTCGGTGAGGCGCTGGTCCGCGGCGCGCAGCACGTTGGGCATCCAGTCGCCGCGCGGGTCGAGCGCGGTGCGCCAGGCCTGCGAGGTCGCGTCCTTGGTCATGGGCTCGCCGAGCTTGGCGGCGACCTCGTCACCGGCCTTGGTGCGCCAGCGCATGTTGCCGCTGTAGCTGAGGAAGATGACGGGGCGCACGACGCCGTCGCCGAGGGCGTTGCCGTAGCCGTACGTGTAGTCCGCGGAGGAGCGGCGGATGCCGTCGTCACCCTCCTCGTACGCGACGAACGGGATCGGGTTGGTGTCCGACCTGAAGGGCGTACCGGTCAGCGCGAGGCGCCTGGCGGCGGGCTCGAAGGCCTCAAGGCAGGCCTCGCCCCAGGACTTGGAGTCACCGGCGTGGTGGATCTCGTCGAGGATCACGAGGGTCTTGCGCTGCTCGCAGCGGTTGCGGTGGAGCATGGGGCGTACACCGACGCCCGCGTACGTCACGGCGACGCCGTGGTACTCCTTGCTGAGCGCCCCCGCGCTGTAGTCGGGGTCGAGCTTGATCCCTATCCGCGCGGCGGCGTCCGCCCACTGCTTCTTCAGATGCTCGGTCGGCGCGACGACGGTGATCTGCTGCACGACGTGGTGGTGCAGCAGCCAGGACGCGAGGGTCAGCGCGAAGGTGGTCTTCCCGGCGCCGGGGGTCGCGACGGCGAGGAAGTCACGCGGCTGCTCCTGGAGATAGCGCTCCAGCGCCTTCTCCTGCCAGGCGCGCAGCTTGTTGGCGGTGCCCCAGGGGGCACGGCCGGGGAAGGCGGGTGAGAGATGGTGGGAGGCGGTAGTAGTCACGGTCTCCGCTTCGCGGACGCTCGGGTGCGGGCTCGGATACGACAACCGGGCCACCCTACCGGCGGCCCGGCCCGTTCCTCGTACGAACGAGCCGGGTCCGCGCAGGTGCGACCCGGGTCACATCTGGGGCGCCAGCAGCTCCCGCAGGGCTTCCGATATAACCTTCACCTCGTCCGTCTCACCCGTCGCCACATCGATGACCAGGCGTTCCGCGGCGTCGATGTCCGGGCGTAGCTGGACGCCGTTCAGTGCCAGGAACGTGACGCACGACAGCCAGGCCGTGCGCTTGTTGCCATCGATCAGCGGGTGATTGATGGCCAGCGACTGGAGGAGAGCGGCTGCCTTGTCGATCAGATCGGGATACGCCTCCTCACCGAACATGGATGCGGACGGGCGGTGGGTCGCGGATTCGAGGAGCCCGACATCGCGGACCACGACCTGCATATCGCCGCAGGCATGTCCCGCGATCGCAAGGCCGTCCTCAGCGGACAGGTAGACGCACGTCACTTGAGCCGCTCCATGAGCTCGCCCCACTTGGCCGCCTGCTCCATGGCCGTCTTCTTGACCATGGCCTCATGCGCGGTCCTGGCCAGATAGTCGTCCACGGCACGGAGCAGTATGGCGTGCATGCTGGTGCCCTCCTGCTCCGCACGCTGCTTCAGTGCCTCGGTCTGGTCGTCACGAAGACGCAGGTTCGTAGCCATACCAGAACGGTACCAGAGTAGTACCGCTCACCGCGCCCGCACCCTCCCCGCCACCCACACCCCCGCCAGCGCCACCGCCGCCATCGGGAGGAAGACCGCCGCGAAAGCCGCCGGGTGGGAGGCGGCCGGTGTGGAGAGGTCGTGGGTGCCCACCGCTCCGCCGCCCAGGGCCGCGAAGGCCGCGCCGCCCGCCGAGAGCAGCAGGACGTTGGAGAGGCCGTCGGAGATCTGGAGCGCGGCGGAGTTCGTGCCCGCCTCCTCAGGAGGTGAGAGCTTCAGCAGCAGCACACTCGTGGACGCGATCACCGCGCCCATGCCGAGGCAGCCCACCGCCCACGCGGCGCCCACGATCCAGACCGGGACCGAGTCGATCAGGACACTGGGCGCGGCGGCTATCGCCGTGGCGACCAGCACCATGCCGCCCATCAGCAGCCGTTCGCGGTGCGGCTCCATGCGGGGGCGGGACTGGATGTACGAGCCGAGCGCCCACGTCGCGCCGCCGACGGCCAGCGAGAGACCCGCCAGCGTCGGGGACAGGCCCCGCTGGGTGACGAGCATCAGGGGCACGAAGCTCTCCGCCGCGATGAAGGAGCCCGCCGCGACGCCGCGCAGCAGGACGACCGACGGCATGCCGCGGGCCGCGCGGTAGGTGCCGCCCGGCAGCAGGCCGAGGACCGCGGGCACGATGAGGGCGGCGCCGGCCGCGCCGGGGAGCAGCGACCACCAGGTCAGGTCCTGGCCCGCGTACTGGAGCAGCCCCGCGCCGAGCGAGATCGCCAGCGCCAGCCGGATCCGGGGCCGGTCGAAGGCCGGTACGGGTCCCGAGGGGTCGGCGGGCCCGCTCGCCATCTGCCGTATCGCGGGCAGCGCCGTCGCCAGCGGCAGCACCACCAGCACCGGGATGCCGATGAACACCCAGCGCCAGCCGAGGTGTTCGGTGACCGTGCCGGAGGCGAGCGGTCCGACCACCGAGGGGATCACCCAACTCGCCGCGAAAGCCGCCATGATCGCGGGCCGCAGCCGCTCCGGATAGGCGCGGCTGACCACCACGTACAGCGCGACGATCACCAGCCCGCCACCGAGCCCCTGGACCGCCCGGCCCACGATGAACAGCCACATGGCGCCGGCCGTGCCGGAGAGCAGCAGTCCGGCCGCGAAGGCGCTGATCCCGGTGACCAGCGGCCGGAGCGGGCCGCTGCGGTCCGCCCACTGCCCGGAGAGCACCATCGCGAAGAGGCTGGTCGTGAAGTACGCGGAGAAGGCGAACGCGTACAGCGAGACGCCCCGCAACTCACGTGCGGCGACCGGCATCGCCGTACCGACCGCCGTCGCCTCGAAGGCGATCAGCAGGACGACGCAGATGATGCCGACGCTGAGCGCCCGGTGGGTCCTGCCGAGGATGCCGTCCTGACCGGTGTCGACGGGGGCGGAAGGGGCAGGTGGGGCGGCTTCGGCGGCGACGTCGGCGTCGCTCGGGTCCAGGGCGGTCACGGGCTCAGGGTAAGGGGCATGGCACCGGTTGGAACCTGTCGCTGGTCCCGGCGGTCTCGTCCCTTCGTCGTACGCCCATGAACGCCGTATGGCAGTCGTGTTGCGGGACGCGCCGTTCTCTTGAGGGGCGTGCGCCGGCCCGCTTACGGTCGGGTCACCGGTACGCACGGCCGTGTGCCCGAGTGGTTCAGGGGCTCGACTGCAAATCGAGTTACGTGGGTTCGATTCCCGCCACGGCCTCTTAAAGAAGTCCTTCGCACTCCCGAGCTCACACACTCGTGAGCTCACGCGCTCGCCGTCACCACCGCCGACTGCGGCCTGATCGGCAGCCTGTTGACCGGCCGCCCGGTCGCCGCCCGTACCGCCGCCGCGACCGCCGCCGGGGACGTCACGACCGGCACCGCACTCGCGGGCTTCGCCCCGAACGGGGCCACCACATCGCGCTCCTCGACCAGTTTGACGATGCGGATGTCCGCCGTGTCCAGGGCCGTCGGCAGCGCGTAGCCGGTGAGGTCGGGGCGGCGTACCAGACCCCGGGTCGTACGGAGGTTCTCCGTCAGGGCCGTACCGATGCCCTGCGTGACGCCCGCCTCGATACGGGTCGCGAGCTGCGCCGGGTTGAGGACCCGGCCGACATCCTGCGCGACCGCCATCTCCACGACGCGGATCGACCCCAGCTCGATGTCGACGTCCACGACCGCGCGGATCGCGCAGAACGCGAGCCCCACGAACGCGTCGCCCTGACCCGCCTCGTCCAGCGGCTCCGTGGGATGCGGACGGCACTGGGCCGTGGCCCACAGCTCCTTGCCGTCCATCGCCTCGGTGACGGTGGTCGACAGCACCCCGTCGTAGGAGGTGATCTTGCCGTCGGTGATCTGGAGCAGCTCCGTCGACATGCCGAACTGGTGTGCCAGCGGCTGGAGCAGCTGCGTACGGACCATCTTCGCCGCCCGCTCGACCGCGCCGCCCGAGACCCAGGTGTGCCGGCCGTGCGTGGCGGGGCCCGCAGGGGGCTGGTCGGTGTCGACCGACGCGACGTGCACCTCCTCGATGCCGAGCGTCTCCTGGACGATCTGGCGGGCGAGCGTGGAGAAGCCCTGGCCGGTCTCGACGGCCGCGCAGATGACCGTGGCGACACCGTCGTGCACCTTGACCGTCGCGGTGGAGACCTCGTCCGCGCCCTCGGCCCCCAGCATGTGGACCATGCCGAGCGCGTAGCCGACACCGCGGCGTACGGCGCCGGGCTCGCCCGCGCCCTCCGGCCCGCCCGGCAGCAGCCAGGACGACTCGGGGACATCCTTGGGAAGCGTGGGGAGCGGGAAGTCCCGTACGGCGCGCAGCAGTTCGGCGACGGGCGCCGGGCAGGTCACGGTCTGCCCGGTGGGCAGGATGTCGCCGGTCGCCAGCGCGTTGCGCAGGCGCAGTTCGGCCGGGTCGATGCCGAGCTTGGTGGCCAGCTTGTCCATCTGGCCCTCGTACGCGGCGCAGACCTGCATCGCGCCCTCGCCCCTGACATGGCCGGAGGGCGGGTTGTTGGTGCGTACGGCCCAGCCTTCGATGAAGGCGTGCGGGACGATGTACGGCCCGCAGGCGAACGCCACGGCCGCCGCGAGGGATTCGGACGAGGCGTCGGCGTACGCGCCCGCGTCGAGCAGGATCTGCGCCTCGACCTTGACCAGCCGGCCCTCGCTGTCGGCGTGGTGGCGGTAGCGCAGCAGCGTCGGGTGCCGGTGGGCGTGGCCGAGGAAGGACTCCTCGCGGGTCGCGGCCAGCTTCACGGGGCAGCCGGTCCGCAGCGCCAGCAGGCCGAGCGGGATCTGGAAGCCGGGGTCCTCGCGGTCGCCGGTGGCGCCGGGGACGCCGGTGACGACGACCTTCACCTGGTCGGGTTCGAGGCCGAAGCAGGCGGCGGCCAGATCGCGGTCGGTGTGCGGGTCGGTGGAGCCGGTGTAGATCTCCACGCCGCCGTCGGGGCGCGGTACGGCGAGTCCGGCCTCGGCGCCAATGGGGGCCGGGTCCTGGCGGCCGATGCGGTACAGGCCCTCGACGACCACCTCGCCCATGAGGTCGGGGTCGCCGTAGCGCAGCGGGATGTGGCGGATGAGATTGCCGTCGGGGTGCAGCGGCTCGGCCTCGAAGGCCTTCTCCGGATCGGTGACCGGGTCGAGGACCTCGTACTCGACGGCGATGGCGGCGGCGGCCAGCCTGGCGGCGTCGGGGTGGTCGGCCGCGACGGCGGCGATGGCCTCGCCGTGGTGGCGTACGACGTCGGAGGCGAAGACGGGTCGGTCGGCGACGAGCCGTCCGTAGGAGGTGTCGCCGAGCACATCGAGATGGGTCACCACGGCCCGTACGCCGGGCATTTCGGCGGCGGCGGACGTGTCGATCGACAGGATGCGCGCGTGCGGGTGCGGTGAGCGCAGCAGCGCCGCCCAGAGCAGGCCCTCGGCCCAGAGGTCGGCGGCGTACGGGAACGTGCCCTCGGTCTTGGCGCGGGCGTCGGCCGGTGGGAGTGAAGCGCCGAGACCCAGCGCGGGCGGCTCCTGCTGGGGGCCGTCGAGCGTCTTGGTCTCGGTGGCCGCGTCGTTGCTCACGCCATGCCTCCGTCGTGCGCGTCGAGAGGTGCGGGGTGGGCGCCGCCGGCGCCCGGTGGTGCCTGGTGCGGAATGCGGGCTTCGTCGGCGGCGTCGGCGCTCGCCGCGCGTTCGGCGACGACCTCGGCGACGGCGTCGAGCACGCCCCGGTACCCGGAGCAGCGGCAGAGGTTGCCGCACAGCGCCTGGCGGGTCTCCAGCTCGCTGGGGTCGTGGTTGCCTTCGAGGAGGTCGTGGACGGTCATGGCCATGCCGGGGATGCAGAAACCGCACTGCACGGCCCCGCAGTTGGCCAGCGCGCGCTGGACGTCGGACGGTTCGCCGTCGGAGGCCAGACCCTCGACCGTGCGGACCTCGGAGCCGGCCGCCGTGGCGGCGGGAACGAGGCAGGAGGCGACCAGCCGGCCGTCGACCTGGACGTTGCAGGCGCCGCACTCGCCCTGCGAGCAGCCGTCCTTGGCGCCGGCGAGGCCGAGGCGCTCACGCAGGACGTAGAGCAGGGACTCGCCGATCCAGGCGTCGGTGACGGGGCGGTCGCCGCCGTTGACGCGCAGGACGTAGGAGTTGGCGGGGTGTTCGGCGCTGTCGTTGCTGCTGGTGAGGGGGGCGGGCTCGGGTTCTGGCTCGGGGGCCTGTTCGGGGTCGGCGGCAGGCTCGGGCGCGGGCTCGGGCGCGAGTTCCGCTTCCGGCTCCGTCACGGCTTCCGCCAGAGCTTCCGTTACGGCTTCCGCCTCGGCGCCGGTGAGCGGCTCGGCGGACTCGGACTCGCCGTCCGTCTCCGGGTGCGGCAGCCCCGGCTCGTCCGCGGGCGGCTCGG
Source organism: Streptomyces sp. NPDC058665 (assembly GCF_042714995.1). NCBI lineage: Bacteria > Bacillati > Actinomycetota > Actinomycetes > Kitasatosporales > Streptomycetaceae > Streptomyces > Streptomyces sp. NPDC058665. The sequence goes on along the minus strand of NZ_JBHXRX010000059.1, from coordinate 26,243 downwards.
GCGACTGTTCGGCCGCGGGCTCCGGAACCGGTTCCGGTTCGGGGGCCCACGGAGCGCGCGCGCCGCCCGGGAGGGTGGCCGGCGGCGCGCCGCCCGACCACTGCGATGTAGTGGGCATCGACGTGGTGAACTCGCCCGATTCATCGGGAAGCTCCTCACCGATGACCGGGATCACCCACTGGCCGTTGGGCTGTGAAGGAGCCTGCGGCGCCTGCTCCGTACGAGAGTCGGCGGCGTCCGCGCCGGCGTAGGACCACTGCCCGGTCGCCTGCGGATCGTGCGGCACGCCCGGCCCGGCGGCCTGCTCGGCGCCGTACGCCTGCGGGTGCCCCTGCCCCTGCCCCTGCCCGTAGCCGTACGGATCGGGCTGCGCCTGCGGCGTCTGCGCCGCCCACTGCCCGGCGGCCCCGTCCGGCTGCCGCTGGTCGATCGCCGGAGGGACGTACCCGTGCCCGGGGGCCGCGAGCGGCGCGTCCGCCCCGGCCGAGTGTGTGGGCGGCAGTTGGACGAAGGCGGTCGCCTCCGCGTCGTACTCGCCGGTCTGTGCGATCGGCTGCCACGCGCCGCGCCCCTGCGGGTGCCCGTGCGCAGGGTCCTGTCGACGCCCCTCCGGAGTCCCGGAGTTCTCGTTCTCGTCGGTGGTCACGGCAGCGCCCTCCCCAGTGCTCGTCGAGCCAGAGTGGCGACGGTACGCCTCAGATGCAGTACGGCCGGCGGCAGGGCGGGCGGTTCGCTCCCGTCCGCCGCCGGAGCCGGATCGGGGATGCAAGCCGCGGCGACGTACTCCCCGAAGGCGGTCAGCGCCTCGGGCGCCAGCCCGCGGTCCGCGTCCCAGTCGATCAGCGAGGCGATCCAGCGCTCGGCCTCCAGCGGGCGCAGCGGCATCGGCGCGATGGCGCCGACCGCGCAGCGCACGCCCCGGCGCGCCGGGTCGAGCACAACGGCGACGGACGCGGTGGCGCGGCCGGGGCCGGTGCGGCCGGTCGCCTTGAGGTAGACCTGCGGGGCGTGCAGCAGCGGGACCCGTACGAAACCGATGAGTTCGGCGGGCGCCAGCATCTCGCGGCCGGCCAGCAGATGCGCTACGGGGATCTCGCGGCGTGCGCCGCCGGGGCCCGCCACGACGAGGTCCGCCTCCAGGGCGGCCAGCACGGGCAGCGAGTCGCCGGTGGGCGCGGCGGTGGCGATGTTCCCGCCGAGCGTGCCTGCGTTACGGATCTGGGGCGGCCCGGCGGCGCGCGAGGACGCGGCCAGCGCGGGGATGAGCGCGGCGAAGTCGGGCCGTCCCATCCGCGCGTGGGTGAGTCCGGCGCCCAGCAGGGCGTGTCCGTCCTGGTAGTGCCAGCCGCGCAGTTCGCTGATCCGGCCGAGGCCGACCAGGCCCGCCGGTCTGAGCAGGCCCTTGTTCACAGCGGCCATCAGATCGGTTCCACCCGCGACGGGCACGGCGGCAGGCATGGCGCTCAGCGCCGCCACGGCCTCGTCGAGCGAGGCCGGCAGCGTCACGGACTGCGCCGTCTGCGGTGCGTGCGTGGTCAACCCAGCTGCCCCTTCCCGGTGTCCCGGCCGTCCGTCTGTGTTGGCCGTACCGTACGTGCTCACAGGCCGGACGAAGCAACTCTGGCACATCTTCCGGGCCTACCGGTCCGAGGGTCCATGAAGGACGTATCCGCCCCCGAACGAGGAGAAGGTCCGTTTTCACGCCCGTTCACCGGCACATACGGAATGCCATCATTCGACGCTCCATGTACGACTTATTCGCACGCGGAGCCCGGGGAGCCCGGTCGGAAAGGGGTCACACGTTCGGGGGCGCCCCCTCGATCGGACGTCCGAGAACGGTCGAGTCCCCGTTCGGTCCCGGGCGCTTGTGCCAGGGCAACGGGCCCCCGGGCGGCCGGTAATCGACCCCGAGCGCGTCAAGGCGCTTGTAGTGCACGGTCATTCGCCGTTCGAAGTCCTTGAAGTCGCGGTCCCCGGACGCGGGCAGGGGGGACCAGGCGACCTCGGCGAAGGCGCAGAGGCGGGGGAAGAGCTGGTAGTCGACGCGGGAACGGTCCTGCATCACCTCGGTCCACACATTGGCCTGGGTGCCGATGACATGGGCCGCGTCGGCGCCGGTGAGCTCCGCCGGTACGGGCTCGAAGCGGTAGACGTCCTCAAGTGTGCGGACGTATCCGATGGGCATCGGCTCGTCCTTGCCGGCCGCCTGACGGTGGTCCAAGTACACATGCTGCTCGGGGCACATGACCACGTCGTGGCCGGCCTTGGCCGCCGCGATCCCGCCGCCGTAACCGCGCCAGGAGGAGACGGCGGCGCCGGGCGCCAGCCCGCCCTCCAGGATCTCGTCCCAGCCGATCAGACGCCGGCCGCGCGCGGAGAGCCAGCCGTCGAAGTGCCGGATGAACCAGGACTGGAGCTCGTCCTCGTCGGCCAGGCCCAGTTCACGGATCCGCTCCTGGGCGGCGGGCGACTGCTTCCACTGGTCCTTGCGGCACTCGTCGCCGCCGATGTGGATGAACGGCGAGGTGGCGGCGGGGAAGAGCTCCAGCAACTCCTCGAAGACGCCCTCGAAGAAGCGCAGAGTGTTGTCGCTGGGGGCGAGCACGTTCGGGTTGATGCCCCAGGTGTCCCAGACCTCCAGCGCCGAGGTGTCGACGACGTCGGTGTTGCCCAGCTCCGGGTACGCGGCGATGGCGGCCTGCGAGTGGCCGGGGATGTCGATCTCGGGGACGACGGAGATGTGCCGTTCGGCGGCGTACGCGACGATCTCGCGGATGTCGTCCTGGGTGTAGAAACCGCCGTGCGGCTTCTCGTCCCACAGGTCCGAGAACCGGTGGCCGTACTTGGTCCTGGACCGCCACGCGCCGACCTCGGTCAGCCTCGGGTGGCGCTTGATCTGGACGCGCCAGCCCTGGTCGTCGGTGAGATGGAAGTGGAAGACGTTGAGTTTGTGCGCGGCCATCAGGTCCAGGAGGCGCAGGACGCCGTCCTTGGGCATGAAGTGCCGTGCCACGTCGAGCATGACGCCGCGCCAGCCGAAGCGGGGCTGGTCCTCGATGACCTGACGGGGGATCTCCTGCCGTACGCCGGGCGACAGGGGTGCGCGGCGGAAGGCCTTGGGACCCAGGAGCTGACGGAGCGTCTGGGCGCCCCAGAAGACACCGGCCGCGCTGCCGCCGTGTATCTCGGCGCCCCACTCGGCGGTGATGTCCAGCCGGTACGCCTCGGGGGCCAGGGACTCGTCGATGCGCAGCGAGACGGCGTTGCTGCCGCCCGCGGGGCCGGGGGTCAGCGGCAGCCCCAGCGCCGCCCCGACGGTGGCGCGCAGCCAGCGCTCGGTGGTCTCGGTCCCGGGCGCCGCCCAGAGGGTGGTGGCCGAGTCGGGGACGAAGCCACCGCTCTGCGGGCCTTCGACATTGACAGGCGCCGGGATCAGGTCCATCACGTCAGTCCTCAGTCCTCGTTCGGCTGGCATATGCCGGAGTCAATGGGTCGTTGGAGCGTGCACGTGGACACTAGGCCCGCCCCTGAGGAACGGACAAGTGGTCTCAACCATTCGGTGATCAGGCACAAGTGAGCGTGAGCGGGCACGTCTGTGCGCCCTGTCCGTCGCGCCCCTCAGACCTACCCGCTCACACGCCCGCCGACGCGAACGGCTCCGGGGCGCACAAGTGCGCGCCCCGGAGCCGTCCGGTGCTCCGTCAAGAACGAAAGGGTCAATACACCTAGCTCTTGCCCTTGCCGCTCTTGTCCTTGCCGCCCTTGTCCTTGTCCCCGCCGGGGCCCATGGACTCGTAGATCTCCTTGCACATCGGACAGACCGGGTACTTCTTGGGGTCGCGCCCCGGCACCCAGACCTTTCCGCACAGTGCCACCACGGGAGTGCCGTCGAGGGCACTCGCCATGATCTTGTCCTTCTGGACGTAGTGGGCGAAGCGCTCGTGGTCGCCGTCGCCGTGCGACACCTTCGGTGTCGGCTCCACGAGGGTGCCCGTACCTGCGCCGCGCTCGGGCTCAAGAGTGCTCATAACCGCCAAGGGTACCCACGCCGGCGGCATCCTGAAGGCTTCGGGCCCGGAGGGTGTCCTGTGGATCTTGTCGGCCGCGCGCGGCGCGTCAGTTGAGCGAGGGGTCGTCGGGATAGGTGGCCACCATGGCCAGTTCGCTGCGCTGTCTGCGCAGCACCGCGCGCCACAGGCTCTCCGGTCGCGGCGAGGACACGTCGCCGGGCTCCGACTCGACCACGTACCAGGCGCCTTCGCCCAGCTCGTCCTCCAGCTGGCCCGGCCCCCAGCCCGCGTACCCGGCGAAGATCCGCAGGGAGCCGAGGGCCCGCGCGAGCAGTTCGGGCGGCGTCTCCAGATCGACCAGGCCGATCGCGCCGTGCACCCGCCGCCAGCCGAGGGGCCCTTCGTCGCCGGGGATGACCGCGAGGCCGAGCGCCGAGTCGAGGGAGACCGGTCCGCCCTGGAAGACGACACCGGGGTCGCCGGCCAGCCCGCCCCAGGACTCCAGGATGTCCCCGACGTCCACGGGCGTGGGCCGGTTGAGGACCACGCCGAGCGACCCCTCCTCGTCATGGTCGAGCAGGAGCACCACCGCGCGGTCGAAGTTCGGATCCGCCAGGGCCGGAGTCGCGACGAGCAGCCGGCCTGTGAGCGAGGACACCTCGGTCATGCGAGACATGATCCCGCACATTCGCCCTCCGCGGGGGCCGCGCGGCAGAGTGCGCGTGATCGCAGCTCAGGCGCACGGCGGCACGGGGAGCGCAGGGGAACCGCCGCGCGGCGGAGCGGCGTGGACACGGAGAGAAAGGTGACTCTCGGCAAGGGTGGGCGGACGGAAAGTGTTCTGCCGTCTTCTCTACGGCTCCAGGACGTGCGATGCCCTGCGGAACAGGGGTGCGAGCCCCTTACTCTTTTGCTTTGGCCCCTGTCCGACGACACCGGAACGCGAGATTCATGACCGGCACAGCTGATGTAATGCTCGTCCACGGCGGAACCCCGCTGGAGGGTGAGATCCGTGTCCGAGGCGCGAAGAACCTGGTGCCGAAGGCCATGGTCGCCGCCCTTCTCGGCAGCGGGCCGAGCAGACTGCGCAATGTGCCCGACATCCGTGACGTACGGGTCGTCAGGGGACTGCTCCAGCTGCACGGCGTGACGGTGCGCCCCGGTGAGGAGCCGGGTGAGCTGATCCTCGACCCGTCGCACGTCGAGAGCGCCAACGTCGCGGACATCGACGCCCACGCGGGCTCATCCCGCATCCCGATCCTGTTCTGCGGCCCGCTGCTGCACCGTCTCGGCCACGCCTTCATCCCGGGTCTCGGCGGCTGCGACATCGGCGGCCGGCCCATCGACTTCCACTTCGAGGTGCTGCGCCAGTTCGGCGCGACGATCGAGAAGCGCGCGGACGGGCAGTATCTGGAGGCCCCGCAGCGGCTGCGCGGGACGAAGATCCGCCTGCCGTACCCCTCGGTCGGTTCGACGGAGCAGGTGCTGCTGACGGCTGTTCTGGCCGAGGGCGTCACCGAGTTGTCGAACGCCGCGGTGGAGCCGGAGATCGAGGACCTGATCTGCGTGCTCCAGAAGATGGGCGCGATCATCTCGATGGACACCGACCGGACGATCCGGATCACCGGTGTCGACAAGCTCGGCGGCTACAACCACCGCGCGCTGCCGGACCGGCTGGAGGCCGCGTCGTGGGCGTCGGCCGCGCTGGCGACCGAGGGCAACATCTACGTACGCGGCGCGCAGCAGCGGTCGATGATGACCTTCCTGAACACCTACCGCAAGGTCGGCGGGGCCTTCGAGATCGACGACAAGGGCATCCGCTTCTGGCACCCGGGCGGCCCGCTCAACGCGATCGCCCTGGAGACCGACGTACACCCCGGTTTCCAGACCGACTGGCAGCAGCCGCTGGTGGTGGCGCTGACGCAGGCGGCGGGCCTGTCCATCGTCCACGAGACGGTGTACGAGTCGCGGCTCGGCTTCACCTCCGCGCTCAACCAGATGGGCGCGCACATCCAGTTGTACCGGGAGTGCCTGGGCGGCTCGGACTGCCGCTTCGGCCAGCGCAACTTCCTGCACTCCGCGGTCGTGTCGGGCCCCACGAAGCTCCAGGGCGCCGACCTGGTCATCCCCGACCTGCGGGGCGGTTTCTCGTATCTGATCGCGGCGCTGGCGGCGCAGGGCACCTCACGGGTGCACGGCATCGACCTGATCAACCGCGGCTACGAGAACTTCATGGAGAAGCTGGTGGAGCTCGGCGCGAAGGTCGAACTCCCGGGCGGCTCCGTCGTCTGACGCCTCGTCCGCCGGCACCTCGTCCGCCGGCACCTCGTCCGCCGGCACCTCGTTCTCGAACGCGAAGGGCGGTCACCCCGACCGGGGTGACCGCCCTTGTGCTCTGACTGAGGGTTACTTGCCCTTGGCGGCTTCCTTGAGCTTGGAGCCCGCGGAGACCTTGACGCTGTAACCGGCCGGGATCTGGATCGGGTCGCCGGTCTGCGGGTTACGAGCGGTGCGAGCGGCCCGGTGGGTGCGCTCGAAGGTCAGGAAGCCGGGGATGGTGACCTTCTCGTCGCCCTTGGCGACGATCTCGCCGACCGTCTCGGCGAGGGCGGCCAGCACGGCGTCGGCATCCTTACGAGTCACCTCGGCGCGGTCGGCCAGGGCGGCCACCAGCTCACTGCGGTTCATGTTGTTACTCCCGTGTTCTTCTTGCGTGTGAGGCGTGAGATCGAAGCCGATGCTGCCAGGACCCTCTGACAGTCCCGTCGAGCGGGTCTGTTTTTCAGGTCTTCGCGCCCCAGTGGGGTATCCCCTGGACATAGTCCTTGAGAAAGCATCCTGCCCCCACCAGCGGCGGGAAAGCCAATCCGGCCCTGAAACCCCCTTGGAGCAGCGGGCTCATGGTCCGTCACCCTAGAGGTGGCTTCACGGTGCCGCGAATCGCGACGCGCCGGGCGTCAGACGGACGTGGCGCCTGTCACAACCGCGCCGGCGGCCTTGGCGGCACTGCGTACGGCGCCCGCTACCGCACCCGCGACCTTGTCGTTGAAGACCGAGGGAACGATGTAGTTGGGGTTGAGTTCGTCACCCGTGACGACGTCCGCGAGGGCCGCCGCGGCGGCGAGCATCATCTCCGTGTTGACGGTGCGTGACTGGGCGTCCAGGAGGCCCCGGAAGACACCGGGGAAGACCAGGACGTTGTTGATCTGGTTGGGGAAGTCGGAGCGGCCGGTGGCCACAACTGCCGCTGTCTCACGGGCGATTGCCGGGTCGACCTCGGGGTCGGGATTGGCCAGTGCGAAGACGATCGCGCCGTCCGCCATGGCCGCGACGTCCTCGCCGTTCAGGACGTTCGGGGCGGACACGCCGATGAACACGTCGGCGTCGACCACGGCCTCCTTGAGAGTGCCGGTGACACCCTCCGGGTTGGTGTTGTCGGCGATCCAGCGCAGGGGCGATTCGGCCGCCGCGGAGACCAGGTCGGCGCGGTCGGCGTGCACGACCCCATGGATGTCGGCGACGACCGTGTGCTTGACACCGGCGGCGATAAGAAGTTTCAGAATCGCTGTACCGGCGGCACCCGCACCGGACATGACGACCCGTACGTCACCGATCTCCTTGCCGACCACGCGCAGGGCGTTGGTCAGCGCGGCGAGCACCACGATGGCCGTGCCGTGCTGGTCGTCGTGGAAGACCGGGATGTCCAGGGCCTCGCGCAGCCGTGCTTCGATCTCGAAGCAGCGGGGTGCGGAGATGTCCTCCAGATTGATTCCGGCGAAGCCCGGCGCGATGGCCTTGACGATTTCGACGATGGCATCGGTGTCCTGGGTGTCCAGGCAGAGCGGCCAGGCGTCGATCCCGGCGAAGCGCTTGAAGAGGGCCGCCTTGCCCTCCATGACGGGCAGCGCGGCCTTCGGGCCGATGTTGCCGAGGCCCAGCACCGCGGAGCCGTCGGTGACGACCGCGACGGAGTTGCGCTTGATGGTGAGCCGGCGGGCGTCCTCGGGGTTCTCGGCGATGGCCATGCAGACCCGTGCCACACCCGGCGTGTAGACCATGGAGAGGTCGTCACGGTTGCGGATGGGGTGCTTGGACTGCATCTCGATCTTGCCGCCGAGGTGCATCAGGAACGTACGGTCGGAGACCTTGCCGAGGATGACACCCTCGATGCCCCGCAGTTCCTCGACGATCTCGTCCGCGTGGCTGGTGGAGCTGGCGGCGATCGTGACGTCGATCCGCAGCTTCTCGTGTCCGGACGCGGTGACGTCCAGACCGGTCACCGAGCCGCCGGAGGATTCCACGGCCGTGGTCAGCTGGGACACCGCGGTACCGCTCGCGGGTACTTCCAGCCGGACCGTCATCGAGTACGAGACGCTTGGCGCCGTTGCCATGACCGTGTTCCTCTGCTTTCCCTGGCTTCACTTGCCGCACCGCCTCGCCCCTGGGGTCCGGCGGAACTTTCCGATCGTCGCACCTACCTGCTGGTAGGCGGTAACGGGGGTCTGGCCGGGAAATCAGGAGCGGGTCCGCGTCAGTGTGTGACGCGGAACCGCTCCTGTGAAGACGTAAAC
>NZ_JBHXRX010000059.1:0-17652 GCF_042714995.1 Streptomyces sp. NPDC058665 | reverse complement strand
CGCCGCCCGCGTGGGGGGCGTCTTCCTTTCCCTCCCGACCACCTTCCTGTTGGTTGGGGGTCTGGGGTTGGTGGCGTGCATACACTGGGGGGTCCCGGCCGGCGGGGGGCCCGCGCCCCCGCTCCTGTGAAGACGTAATCCGGTGAATGTCCGTGAACACTAAGAAGAAAAGGACGGCACCGACCCGCCATGCTCGCCTCGCGGCAAGTGGTCGCTCGAAGCGACGAAGGTTGGGCCCGGGGGCTTGGATCGAGTCGGTGCCGCCACCAGAATAACAAGCCACCCAGGAAAGTGATTCCCGCAAGTGAGTTGACTTGCGGGTCATTCTCTGAGGAGGTCGGGAACTCCCTGCTCGTCGGGGTCGTCACGGTCCGCAGAGACGACCGTCAGCTGTTGGGTCGCGCGGGTGAGGGCCACGTACAGCACCCGCAGTCCGGCCGGGGACTCGTCGGCGATCTCGGCCGGCGACACGACCACCGTGGCGTCGTACTCCAGCCCCTTCGCCTCCAGGCTGCCGAGCGCCACCACCCGGTCACCGAGCCCCGCCAGCCAGCGTGCCGCCTGTTCCCGGCGGCTCATGGCGACGACCACGCCGATCGTGCCGTCGACACGGTCCAGGAGGCGCGCGGCCTCCTCCCGTACGGTACGGGCCAGGTCACCGTCGCGTACGGCGCCGAAGCGCGGCTCGACACCCGTGGAGCGGACGGCGGCCGGGGACTCCATGCCGGGCATCGCGAGGGCCAGCACCCTGGCGGCGAGGGCGGCGATCTCGGCCGGGTTGCGGTAGTTCACCGTGAGGGTGAAGTGGCGACGCGGGCGGTTGCCGAGGGCCTCGTCGCGTGCCTCGGCGGCCTCGTCCGGGTCCGACCAGGACGACTGGGCGGCGTCGCCGACCACGGTCCAGGTGGCGTGCCGGCCACGGCGGCCGACCATCCGCCACTGCATCGGAGTGAGGTCCTGCGCCTCGTCGACGATGACGTGGGCGTACTCCGTACGCTCCGCCGCCAGCCGCTCGGCGCGCTCCCACTGGGACTCCTCGCGCTGCGGCATCAGCTCTTCGAGCCCGGTCAGCTGGTCCAGCGGGTCCTGCTCGCGGCGCTTGCGCCGGCGGGGCGGTGAGCCGAGCAGCTGCTCCAGCTCGTCGAGGATCGCCACGTCGTGCACGGACAGGGGTCCCGTGCCGTCGGGGCCCGCGCGCCGCAGGGAACGGGCGACCTTCCTGGTCTCGCCCGGGTTGAGGACACGGCGGGCCCAGCGGCCGAGCCGGCGCTCGTCGGCCATCGCGGCCAGCACCCCGCGCGCGGTGAGCTCGGGCCACCAGGCGTCCAGGAATTCGGTGAAGCTGTCCTCGGACGACACGTCCTCGTCGAAGCCGGCGCGCAGTTCGGCGGCCAGTTCGGCGTCGCCGCCGGCCAGGTGGTCCCCGGCCCGTGACGCCGCGCCGGACCTCGCCCACAGGGCGTCGAGCAGGAGTTTGCGGGCGCGCGGGCGCAGCAGGTTGACGGGGGCGGTGCCGGTGAGGGCGGACTGCCTGATGCGGTGCAGCTCGTCGGATTCGAGCTCCAGGCGGCGGCCGAAGGCGACCACCCGCAGCCGGGTGGGGGTCACGGCGCGCCCGGACCCGCCCGACGGGTCGCCGTCACCGCTGTCGTCGCCCCCGAAGGAGAGCTGGCCACCTCCCGGGCCGGCCGCCGGGCCGCCACGCCCGGCGCGGCCCCCGGCGGGCGCCCGGTCCCCCTCCAGGGCCCCGCGCGCCGCCTTGCGCAGCACCTTCAGCATGCGCGCAGAGCCCTTGACGCGGGACACTGCGGGTTCGTCGTACGCGGTGGCCTCAGCGCCGTCCACGAGCGACCCGACCGCGCGGATCGCGACCTGCCCCTCCTCGCCCAGGGACGGCAGCACGCCTTCGGTGTACGCGACGAGCAGCGGCGTCGGCGAGACGACGAGGATGCCGCCCGCGTACCGCCGTCTGTCCTGGTACAGCAGATAGGCGGCGCGGTGCAGCGCGACGGCGGTCTTGCCGGTGCCGGGACCGCCCGACACCTCGGTGACGGACGCGGCGGGCGCCCGGATCACCAGGTCCTGCTCGGCCTGGATGGAGGAGACGATGTCCCGCATGGTGTGGCTGCGGGCCTGGCCGAGGGCCGCCATGAGCGCGCCGTCGCCGATGACGGGGAGCGCCGCGCCGTTCAGCCGCGCGGTCAGCTCCGGGCGCATCAGGTCGTCCTCGACGCCGAGGACCTTGCGGCCCTTGGAGCGGATGACCCTGCGCCGTACGACCCGGCCGGGGTCGACCGGGGTCGAGCGGTAGAACGGCGCAGCGGCGGGCGCGCGCCAGTCGATGACCAGCGGCGAGTAGTCGGAGTCCAGGACTCCGATACGGCCGATGTGCAGCGTCTCGGCGATGTCGGCGGTGTCGTCGTCGCGTACGGCGTCGTCGGCGGGCTCCACGGAGGTGTACGCGCCGTCCGGGCCCTTCTTGCCGTCCTTGCCGCGCAGCAGGTCGACCCGCCCGAAGAGGAAGTCCTCGAATTCGTTGTTGAGCCGGTTGAGATGGATCCCGGCCCGGAACACCTGCGCGTCGCGTTCGGCGAGCGCGCCGGGCGTGCCGACCTGACCGCGCTTGGCGGCGTCGTTCATCAGGAACTCCGCCTCGTCGATCTTCTCTTCGAGGCGGCGGTAGACCTGGTCGAGATGTTCCTGCTCGACACCGATCTCACGGTCGCGTACGGAGTCGGCCCCCGCGGCGCGCGCGGGGTCCTTCCCCGTCGCGTGAACGGGGTCGCTTATGGCGTCGTTTCCCTTGTCCCGTACGGAATCGACCACCGATCCGGCGGATTCAACAGCGGCATCCTGCGCGGCCACCGAGGCCCCCTTCTGACGTGCACTGGGCAGCCGTCAACCGTACGCGAAGGGGGCGGGTATGTCAGGCCTCGACCTCCACCAGACGCTTGCCGTCGAAGGTCCGGACCTCGAAGTGGTCGATGTCGTTCCGCTCCATGGCCGAGCCGCCGTGCACGTACAGCGGGTTCTTCGCCATGTCGTGCGTGCTGTCCGGGATGCCGTAACCCCACTTCGGCACGGCCCAGGAGGTGACGATCTCCTCCTCGCCGGTCTTGGACACGGCGATGAGGCTGCACTTGAGCGGCCCCTTGACGTTCTTCAGCTCCAGGACCGCGTGGGTCCCCCAGCCCTTGGGCTCCATACCGACGGTCGCGCTGACCTTCGTCGTGGGGTCCGTCGCCTCGACCTTCTCCGGCATGTGCTGGAAGAAGGCGTCCTCGGCGGGGCTGGTGGGGTGCGGGTCCCCGGCCTGGTTGCTCGTGCCACCGTCGCCGGAAGTGGCGACGACCGCCACCGCGGGACCGCCGATGACCAGCGCGGCAGCAGCGGCCACCAGATACATCGACCGGCGCCTGCGCTTGGCGCGCTTGACCGCGACCTCGTCCACGAGCCGGTCGAGCAGCCGCGGACTGGGCTGCACGGTGACGGCGGGGGCCATCGGCGGCGCGGGCGCGGTGTGCCCGAAGGGCGACGCCGAGGGGGCCGCGGACCGCCCGAAGGGATCGGACCGGCCGAACGGCGACGACTGCCCCACCGGGTCCGGATTGTCCGCCAGCATGGCGAGCATCGGCTCCATCCCGGCGAACTCCTCCAGATGGAGCGCGCAGATGTGGCAGCCGGCGAGGTGCGCCTCGAAGGCGGTGGCGTCGGCCTCGTCCAGAATGCCGAGCACGTACGCCGCCGCCGCGTCGTGTGCGGTCGTGCCGTCGCCCTGCCCGGACTGCTCGTACGTCGTCATGCCGAGACCCCCCTCTCCTCCAGCGCGAGCTTCATGGACCGCAGTGCGTAGAACACCCGCGAACGCACGGTCCCACTGGGTATACCAAGCGTCTCGGCGGCCTCGTTGACCGTGCGTCCCTTGAAGTACGTCTCCACCAGAACTTCCCGGTGGGCGGGGGTCAAATCATCGAGGGCATCAGAGAGCGTCATCAGCCACAACGCCTTGTCGATCTCGTCCTCCGCGGGCATGACCTCCAGCGGCGACGGGTCGACCTCCTGCGGCCGGGCCTGCCGGCTGCGGTGACCGTCGATGACGATGCGCCGTGCGACCGTCACCAGCCAGGGTCGGACAGAGCCGGTCGCCCGATTGAGCTGACCGGCGTTCTTCCAGGCACGGATGAGCGTTTCCTGCACGACATCCTCGGCCCGTTGCCGGTCACCCGCGACGAGTCGCAGGACGTAGGCGAGCAGCGGTCCGGCGTGTTCCCGGTAGAGGGCGCGCATCAACTCCTCGTCGGGAACGGAGGAATTGGTGCGCTGTGCCTCGCTCCGGTGCCGGGCCCGGTGAGGTCGGTCATCGGCCACGGCCGCATCCTTGCGCACCTGAACCTCCCGGGTCGAGACCTTGAGACGGCTGCTTGTTCCCATCACGGTGACTTACGGACCCGTGAAGGGATCTGCTCAACGGCGCAGCGGAAATCTTTCAAGATCTTTATACGGAGGTGCCCGAGCCGGACCAGGACCGGGGTCGGGCGTGGGTTCGGCGGGTCAGGCGCGGGCGAGTGCCGCGCGGCGGCGGTGTCTCGCGACTCGTTCCCTGTTGCCGCACACCTCGCTGGAGCACCAGCGGCGGCGTCGGCCTCGTGAGGTGTCCAGGTACACCCGCCGGCAGCTGTCGCCCTCGCACTGCCGCAACCGCGCCCGCGCGACGGGGTCGGTCAGCAGGTCCACCGTGTCCCTGGCCACCGCCGCGAGCAGCGCGCCGCATTCGGGTTCGTCGCTCAGGGTGCGGACGAGGCCGCCGCCCGGCTCACGTACGGCCCGGATCCCGGGCGGTGCGCCGGCCGCGATCGCGTTGACGCGCTCCAGCGCCGCTGCCGCGTACCGTCCGTCGATCTCCGCGTGTACCAACTGGCCCACGCAGTCGCGCAGTTCGTGGAAGCGCCGGACCCAGCCGGTGTCGACGCCGATGAGCGGGGTACCCGGGGGTACGAGGCCCGAGCCGGTGAGCCACCGGCCGAGGAGTCCCGCGTCGTCCGCCGGCGGCTTCTCTTCGAACCCCTTCGGGTCCGGCTCTCCGGTGGCCACCAGATCCAGGCAGACGCGCCCGGAGTCGAATCTCCACTCGTACGAGCCCACGCCCGTAGTCATGTGCCTGTCACCGCCTCGGTACCGTACTGCCGCTTACTCCCCAGAGTGCATGCCCCGGCACGACTCCGGCACCCCTCCGGAAGCAACTCAACTCAACCTCGTCCGGTGAATTCTGGGCGCGGGACGGAACCCCGGCCCCCGGAACGCCCTCTTACGGCTTTACGGTTCGGCCGGTTCTGCTTCCGCCGGCGGCGCTACAGCGCCCTGTTCGGCGGCCCGTCGTGCAGGATCCGCTGGTAGAGATGGTGGTCACGCCAGGCCCCGTCGATGTGCAGATAGCGCGGCGCCGTCCCGATGAGCCCGAACCCGCATTTGCCCAGGACCCGTTGCGAGCCGACGTTGGACGGCATCGTGCTCGCCTCGATCCGGTGCAGCCCCAGATCCTCCAGAGCGGCCCGGCAGACCTCCTCGACGGCGCGGGTGGCCAGTCCGCGCCCGGTGTACGCGGCGTCGGTCCAGTAGCCGAGGCTCGCGCTGCGGAACGGTCCGAGGACAAGGGTCGAGAGGGTGGCCTGGCCCACGACGTCGGGCCCGTCGACGAAGAGCCAGCGCAGGGCGGAGGGGTCGGACAGCAGGGTGGCCTGCGCCTCGGGGGTGAAGAAGTCCGCCGGGCGGTACGGCGACCAGGGACCCATGTGATCCCTGTTGCGCAGGAGCGCCGCGGCGAGAGCACCGGCGTCCTCCGCGCGCGCGGGCCGGAACTGAGGAGAGTCGTTGACCATCCGATTAAAATAGACGCCCAGGTTCCGGTTCGGTACCGCAGCGGGTGCCCGTGATCGACGGACGGTCACCGGCCGCTGTTCGAACCCCCGCCCTCACGCGCTGTCGTACTTCGTGCCGGCCGCCGGATCCAGCGCCAGCCGGTAGCCGCGCTTGACGACCGTCTGGATCAGTTCCGGCGCCCCCAGTGCCGTACGGAGCCGGGCCATGGCGGTCTCGACGGCGTGCTCGTCGCTGCCCGCCCCCGGCAGGGCCCGCAGCAGATCGGCCCGCGACACCACCCAGCCCGGCCGCTTGGCGAGCGCGGTCACCAGGGCCATCCCGGCGGGCGGTACGGGCCGGGGCTCGCCGTCCAGCAGCACCGCGTGGCCACGGATCTCGAAGCGGCGGCCCGCGACCGTCAAGGTCCGTGTGCGGCCCGGCAGTTCGAGGCAGAGGACCTGAACAAGCGGGCCCAGACGGAAGCGTTCGGGCTGCACGGTGTCGATACCGTGCTCCTGGAGCGGCAGGGCGGTGACAGGCCCGACGCAGGCGGCGAGCACATCGTGGTGGAGCGCCTCGACCAGCACGTCCAGCAGACCGCGCTCCCTGGCCCGCGAGAACAGCGACGCGGCGGCGGGCGCACTGGTGAACGTGACGGCGTCCAGGGTGCGCGCGACGGTCGCCTCGATGAGCCGGTCGACGGGCGCGATGTCCTCGGGCGGCATCCAGCGGTAGACCGGTACGACGACGACCTCGGCGCCCCCGGCCCGCAGCGCCTCCACGAAACCGGGCAGCGGCTCCCCGTGCAGCTGGAGCGCCACCCGGCGTCCGTCGACGCCCTCGGTCAGCAGCCGGTCGAGCACCTCCGCCATGGACTCGGACTCCGGCGACCACTCCTCGGTCAGCCCGGCGGCACGGATCGCGCCCTTCACCTTCGGCCCGCGCGCCAGCAGTTCGGTGCCGCGCAGACACTCCAGCAGGTCCTGGCCGTGCCCCCAGCCCTCGGCCGCCTCCACCCAGCCGCGGAAGCCGATGGCCGTCGTGGCGATCACCACATGGGGCGGGGCGGCGATCAACTCCTTGGTGGCGGCGAGGAGTTCGGTGTCGTCGGAGACCGGCACGATACGCAGGGCGGGGGCGTGCACGACGACGGCGCCGCGCCGCGTGAGCAGCGCCCCCAGTTCGTCGGCGCGCCTGGCGGCGGTGACGCCGACGGTGAATCCGGCGAGTGGGCCGTGCTGCTGCTGTTCGGACATGATCTGGTGTCCCGCTCTCTCGTCCGTACGGCTCCGGTACGGCTCCGACGCGGAGCCGGGCTCACACCTCCGCGTAATCGAGACCGCGCCGCATGCCGCCCCCGGCTCCGGTCTCCGCCTCCGTCGCCGGTCCGGCCGTCTGCTTCCGAAGGTATACCGCCCAGGTGAGCGCCGAGCACACCGCGTAGAAGCCGAGGAAGGCCACGAACGCGGCGGTGCCCGTCCCGCCCGACTGCTGGAAGGACTGCCGGAAGGCGAGGTTGACCCCGAGCCCGCCGAGGGCGCCGACGGCACCGATCAGCCCCATGGACGCGCCGGAGAGCCGGCGCCCGTACCGCGCCGCCGCCTCCCCCGTCAGGCCCCTGGCCAGGGCTTTCGTCTGGAAGATGCCGGGGATCATCTTGTACGTCGAGCCGTTGCCGAGGCCGCTGAGCAGGAACAGCGCGGTGAAGCCGACGAGGAAGACGGGCAGCGACTCGGTCAGCGAGGCGAAGATCACCACGACGGTCGCCGCCGCCATCCCGGCGAAGTTCCACAGGGTGATACGGGCGCCGCCGTGCCGGTCGGCGAGCCTGCCGCCGACGGGCCGTATCAGCGAGCCGAGCAGCGGTCCCACGAAGGTCAGCGAGGCCGCCTCCAGCGGCGTACGCCCGAACTGTGTCTGGAGCACCAGACCGAAGGCGAAGCTGTAGCCGATGAAGGAGCCGAACGTCCCGATGTAGAGCACGGCCATGATCCAGGTGTGCCGGTCGCCCGCGGCCTCCTTCGCGGCCCCGGTGTCGTTGCGCACCGGTGCCAGGTTGTCCATGAACAGCGCGGCGCAGACGGCGGCGGCGACGATCAGCGGCAGATACACCGCGAGCACGATCCGGGGGTGCGTGGCCCCGGCCGTCCCGATCACCAGCAGCCCGACGAGCTGCACGACGGGGACGCCGACGTTGCCGCCCCCCGCGTTGAGGCCGAGCGCCCAGCCCTTCTCGCGCAGCGGGAAGAAGGAGTTGATGTTGGTCATGGAGGAGGCGAAGTTGCCGCCGCCGAGGCCGGTGAGCGCGGCGACGGCCATGAAGGTGGTGTACGAGGTCCCCGGCTCCATCACCGCGTACGCGGCGCCGGTCGGCAGGAGCAGCAACAGGGCGCTGAAGATCGTCCAGTTGCGTCCGCCGAAGCGGGCGACCGCGAAGGTGTACGGGATCCGTACGAGGGCGCCGACGAAGGTGGCCATGCCGATGAGGAAGAACTTCCCGGCCGGGTCGACGCCGTACTCGGGCCCCATGAACAGCACCATCACCGACCAGAGGGTCCAGATGGAGAAGCCGATGTGCTCCGAGAGCACGGAGAAGAGCAGATTGCGCCGGGCGGTCCTGCGGCCGGTCCGCTCCCAGAAGACGGGGTCCTCCGGATCCCACCGCTCGATCCATCGTCCCCGTCCGGCGCCGGGTGCCTCATCGGTGATCGTCGGGCCAGTCATCGCGCCTCCACTGACGGTGCGGTTCGAAGACTCCCGACCGTAGGGACGCCGCGTTTCACCCCGGTGCCCCGAGATGACCGGCACGCAACCTTGCTCTCACCCGGGGGCGGGCGCGGCTGTGAGCCCGCCCCCGGGCCGGTCAGAGGCCCCCGGACGGGACCGGCTCGGCGCGGTGGGACCCCTTCGGGCCGCCTGGGCCGCTCGGACCGCCTGGGCCGCCTGGGCCCCGGCGGCGGCCCGAGCCGCCCCGGCCGTTCGGCCAGAGCCTCGGCCGCCGCTTCGCCGCGAGGTCCTCGACCCAGCCGAAGGCGAGGATCGCGAGCGCCAGCAGCGGCCAGATCAGGATCGGCGGCAGCACCGAGTAGAGCGGGTCCACCAGGCCTTCGTGGTCGTACAGCGCGGGCACGTCGTATAGGGGGTCGATGAGCGGATAGATCGCCATGATCAGCAGGTTGTGCCAGAGATAGACCGTCACGGCACGGTTGTTGGCGAGCGTGATCACGGAGTCGAACCGCCGCAGCCTGCCGGGCAGTTCACGCCAGGAGGGCGCGTACTGGAGCAGGATCGCGCAGAAGCCCAGCGACCAGGTCGCCTGGGCCAGCGGGATCTCGTCCAGATTCCAGCCCTCGTCGGTGAGATGCCCCGAGGCCCACCAGATCCCGAAGGCCATGCCGAGGGAGGCCAGCGAGACCGTGATGTAGCGCGGCACCCGGCTGAACAGGCCGTCGTGGTGCGCGAAGCCGAGGATCCAGCAGGCGCCGTAGACCGCGAAGCCCGTGAGCCCCTCGCCCGTCTCACCGGGGACCTCCACCAGTCCGGTGCCGACGACCGCCGTCAGGGCGATCGGCGCGAGCAGCGTCGCCCACGGCGCCCGCCGGAAGGCCCACAGCAGCAATGGCGAGGCCAGGACGAACCAGAGATAGGTACGCAGATACCAGAGCGGTCCCGCGGCCTGCTCGGCCCAGTCCTTTTCGAGGAGCCCACTGGCGTCGCCGCTCTCCCACGGGTACGGCGGCGCCGCGACCGGGACCACGTAGTTGGCCAGCTTGAGGAACCACCAGAGGCCTTCCTCGCGTACCGGCTGCCAGCCCACCACGAACATCACCGGGACCACGAGCAGCGCGAACACCCACATCGGCGGCAGCAGCCGGCGCATCCGGCCCCGGACGACGGCCCACGACGTCCTGCCGCCGAGCGAGCGCGCCATCAGCGAGCCCGCCAGCGCGAACATCACGCCCATGGACGGGAAGAGGACCGTCAGCCAGGCCCAGCCGAAGATGTGGTAGATCACCACCCGGCCGAGTGCCACCGTACGCAGGAGGTCGAGATAGCGGTCACGCCCGGACGGGCGCCCGCCTTCGACGGAGCCCTCGCTCATGCCACCGGCCCCCGGACGTCGTCGCGCCGCCTGGCGGTCGTGGACCCGGGCGCCTCCACGGCGCCCGTGCGCCGCAGCTTCTGCCAGCGGAGCCGGCCCCCGGTGAGGGCGGTGATCCAGGACTGGAGCAGCACCACGTACATGAGCTGCCGGTAGAGGATCTGCTGGAGCGGCAGCGAGATCAGATGGATCATGCGCTCGCGGTCGAGCCGGAAGGCGTACGCGGCGCAGACCGCCTGTACGGCCAGCACACCCAGCCACGCGATGACGGTGTTCCTGGTGGGGCCGAAGACCAGCCCGTACAGCAGGAACACGTCGATGAGCGGCGCCAGCAGCGGGAACAGCACCATGAACAGCGAGACCAACGGCAGTCCGACGCGGCCGAAGCGCCCGGAGGGACCTCGTTCGATCACCGCCCGGCGGTGCTTCCAGATCGCCTGCATGGTGCCGTAGCTCCAGCGGTAGCGCTGGGACCACAACTGCTGTACGGACTCGGGGGCTTCGGTCCAGGCGCGGGCCCGCTCCGCGTACACGACCCGCCAGCCGTCGCGGTGCATGGCCATGGTGATGTCGGTGTCCTCGGCGAGGGTGTCCTCGCTCATCCCGCCGACCCGCTCAAGTGCCTGGCGGCGGAAGGCGCCGACGGCGCCGGGGATGGTGGGCATGCAGCCCATCAGGTCGTACATCCGGCGGTCCAGATTGAAGCCCATCACATACTCGATGTGCTGCCAGGCACCGATGAGGGTGTCACGGTTGCCGACCTTGGCGTTGCCCGCGACGGCCCCGACCCTCGGATCGCCGAACGGCTGGACCAGCTCCCGCACGGTGGACGGCTCGAAGACGGTGTCACCGTCCATCATCACGACGATGTCATAACTGGCGTGCGCGATGCCGTTGTTGAGGGCAGCGGGCTTGCCGCCGTTGGCCTGCCGTACGACATGGACGTTGGGGAGCCACATCGCCTCGACGATGTCCGCCGTGCCGTCCGTCGAGCCGTCGTCGATGACGATGACCTCGATGGGATGGTCGCTCTCCATCAGGGAGCGGACCGTGTTGGCTATGCACTCGCGTTCGTTGTACGCGGGCACGAGGACCGTCACCGGTTCGGTGACCGGCTCGCCCCAACTGAAGCCGCGTCTGCGCACCTTGCGCGCGTGCGCGAAGGACAGCACCAGCATCAGCCCGAACCGCCCGATGACCAGCACGCCGATCACGGCGAGCCCGGCGACCAGCGCGCTGGTGGTGGCCTCGGAGACGGCGACGGCCCCGACGAAGGCCTTGCCCTTGAGCAGTTCGACACCGGAGACACGCGTGTGCGCGCTCGGTGCGCCCAGCGCCTCGGTGAGGTTGGCGAACTCGTACCCCTTGTCCTGCATCTGCGGCAGGAGTTCGTCCAGCGCGGCGACGGTCTGCGAGCGGTCCCCGCCGGAGTCGTGCATCAGCACGATCGCACCCCGCGGGCTCTTCGGGGTGGCGTTACGGATGATCACCTCGGCGCCGGGACGTTTCCAGTCCTCGCTGTCGGTGTTGTTGAGCACGGTGATGTAGCCGAGGCTGCCGATGTACTCGGTGACCGGCCAGGACTTGTTGTCCATCGCGTCGGCGAAGGAGGAGTACGGCGGCCGGAACAGCGAGGTGCGGATGCCCGCCGCGCCCGCGAGCACCATCTGGTTCTGGGTCAGCTCCCAGTCGATACGGGACTCCGACTGGTAGGAGAGGTCCGGGTGGTTGAAGGTGTGCAGACCGATCTCATGGCCCTCGTCGACCATCCGCCGCACCAGCTCCGGATGGCGCGATGCCATGGTGCCGGTGACGAAGAAGACGGCGTGCGCGTCGTACTCCTTCAGCTTGTCGAGGACCTTGGGCGTCCACTCCGGGTCGGGTCCGTCGTCGAAGGTCAGCACGAGCCTGCGGTCGGGAATCCTGAGCGCCTTGGCCGTGGTCTCCCCGCGGGCGTCTATGACCGGGCCGCCGCCCAGTATCCGGTCCGGCACCTGGTTGGTCGGGGCCGGCGGGCGTACGCGATGGTCCGCCAGGATCTCGCTGTGCACATAGCCGCGGAGCATCAGCATCGCGAGCAGGGCCACGAGAAGCAGGGAGGGAAGCAGATAGCGCATGGGCAGTCTGCGTCCGGCGACGCGCCCCTGCTTCCGCTTGATCTGTCCGTGCTCGGGGGACGGGGCCCGTCTGCCAGAAGGGTTCATTTCTACCGGGCGCCTTCCGCGGCTGACTGCTGGCCGTCCTGATCAACGGGTGGATCGACGGGCGCGGAGTCCGTCGGAGTGGGGCCGGGACCGGGGTCCGTACCGGGATCGACCGACCCGGGTTCGGACTCACCGGGGTCCGGATCGGGGTCCGGGTCGGGCTTCGGATCCGGCGGGTCCGGCTTCGAATCGGTCTTACCGGGTTTCGGGTCCGGGTCGGGCTCGCCGGAGGGCGAGCCGGACGGGTCCGGCCCCTCCGGGGATCCGGTGCTCGCACCGGTCGGCTCCCGCGAGCCGGCGGCGGACTCCGTGGGGCTCGGGCCTGAGCCCCCGGAACCCGGTGTGGCCGACACGGTGGGCCGGTCCTTCGGGGGCGGCTGTATCTCGACCTTGTCCGAGTCGCGCTTGTCACCGACGCCGGGTATCTGGAGCCAGGGAGCGCTGGAGTCGCCGCCCATCAGGGACGCCACCAGGGCGACGGCGTAACAGGCGCTGGCTATCGCCAACACCCAGCCGAGACGCCGGAGTTTCTTGCTCCGCCGGCCGCTGGCATCGACGAAGACGGGACCTTCGGAGCCGTCGGCGGCGCGTGCCGCTGGGCCGGGACCGCCGTCGGCGTCCATGGCCGGGCCGGGCAGCTCGGAGAGCTGTCGCCCCAGACCGTCGAGCTCGACGGTGACATCCATCGGCTCATGCGTATGCCCTTTTTGGGCATCTTCTCGCCAATTGTTCACTGAAGTACGCACATCCCCCACACAGGATCACTGGGTGCGCGCATGAAAGCCGGCCGGATACGGACGTCGACCGGGTCCCCAACCCGGACCGAGCGCCCCCCACCACTTGCACCCGAGCCCAGAATGTAGCGCACGGCGACCATGCCCGTGCACCTACTTCAGCAGTTGTTGGGCGTCTGTACGACTTCGTTGCCGAACGGCCGATCTTGAGGGAAAAATACCCTCCGCCCGGTCGGGCGCACGGCGAAGGCCCCGCTGCCGACAGGCAGCGGGGCCTTCGCCTCACATGGGAACTGTGGAGATGGCGGGAATCGAACCCGCGTCCAACGGTGCGGAACCAGGGCTTCTCCGAGTGCAGTTCGCTACGCTTTTCTCGGCCCCGGAGATCACGCGAACAAGTCTCCGACGGGCTCAGTCACTGTTTAATTTCCCACTGTGCCCCGTGACCGGACGCAGTGGTTTAGTTCCCTAGTTGATGCCAGGATCCGGGTCGGGAACACCCCCGGGCTGACACTCCACGGAGTCTTCGCTAGCTGCTAATTAAGCAGCGAGAGCGAAGGTGGAGGAATCGCGCTTGGAATTGGCGATTATTGTTTGCGACATATGGTTAACGAGATCATTGCCGCTTCCTCGACTCGCTTCCCCTGCCTCGACATCCGCTGTCGAAACCGATCATCCCCATGTTGATTTTTCAAACGCCGTCCCTGCTCTGCGGGACTCCGTCCATGATACGTGACCAACGACGGGCCCTGCCACCTTATTCCGCCCGTGGGGCGATCAGGCCCGCCGGCCGCGTCAGGCCCGCTGGCGGCGGCGAACGGCCGAGACCGCGCGCTCCGTCTCCCGCCGGTCCTGCTTCTCACGCAGCGTCTGGCGCTTGTCGTACTCCTTCTTGCCCTTCGCCAGCGCGATCTCGATCTTGGCCCGGCCGCCCTTGAAGTAGAGGGCCAGCGGCACGATCGTGTGACCGGACTCGTTCGACTTCTGCTCCAGCTTGTCGATCTCCAGCCGGTGCATCAGCAGCTTCCGCTTGCGCCGCGCCGAGTGGTTGGTCCAGGTGCCCTGGGTGTACTCGGGCACGTGCACGTTGTGCAGCCACGCCTCATGGTCGTCGATCTGTACGAAGCCGTCCGTCAGGGAGGCGCGTCCCTGGCGCAACGACTTGACCTCGGTACCTGTCAGCACGAGACCGCACTCGTAGGTGTCGAGAATGAGGTAGTCGTGCCGCGCCTTCTTGTTCTGCGCGACCAGCTTGCGCCCTGTGTCCTTTTCCTTTGCCATAGTGCGTTCATTTTCGCACTACGAGCCGCCTCCGAGGCCACTCAATACTGTGCGGGCCCTCTCCTGGGCCTCTTCGGCCACCACCAGGTCGGGTGTGATGCCCTTGTCGTCGACCTTGTGACCGGACGGAGTCCGGTAGTGCCCGACCGTGAGCTCGGCCACGGAACCGTCCGGCAGCCGGCTCGGCATCTGTACGGAGCCCTTGCCGAAGGTGGGGGAACCGACCGTGATCGCCCGGCCACGGTCCTGGAGAGCGCCGGTGACCAGCTCGGCGGCGCTCATCGTGCCGCCGTCGACGAGCGCCACCACGGGCCGCTCGGTGTCGCCGCCCGGATCCGCGTACAGGGAGCGCTGCTCGCCCCGGACGTCGTACGTGGCGACGAGGCCGCCGTCGAGGAAGGCGGAGGCCGCCTGGACGGCCTCGGTGACCAGCCCGCCCGCGTTCCCCCTCAGGTCGAGCAGGACGCCCGTGCCCCTGGGTGCCTCCAGGACGGCGTCCCTGACCTGCTTGCCGCTGCCCTTGGTGAAGGCGGCGACCTTGATCACGAGAGCCCCGTCGGGGGCGGTGTCGAAGGTGACGGCGTCCGTACTGAGGCTGGCCCGGCGCAGCGTCTCGGTCCACCGGTGGCCGCCGCGCGAGAGGCCGAGGACGACGGTGGTGCCCGCGGAGGCGTCCTGTGACCGGCCGGTGTCCCGGTCCGTACCGTCCCCGCGCAGCATCGCGACGACCTCGGTCACGGGACGAAGGCCCACCGCTTCGCCGTCGATCGTACGGAGGATGTCACCGGCCCTGATGCCGGCCCGTGCGGCGGGGCCGCCCGGCTGGACCTTGCTCGCCGCGATCCGGCCGTCGGCCAGCCGCTTGGCCGAGAGACCCACCCCGGTGTACTTGCCGTCGAGGGCCCGCTCGAATTCCTCGTACTCACCCTTGTCGTAGACGGCGCCCCAGCGGTCACCGCTGCGGCTGACGACATCCTCGGCGGCCTCGGTGGCCGACTTCCCGTCGGCCATGGCTTCGGCCGCCGCTCTCGCGACCTCGTCCCCGTCGGCCGTGGAGGCGACGGAACGGGTGCTTATGCGGGCGGCTTCCTCGTCGGCGCGGGGCAACGAGTCGGTGGCCGCGGCGGTGGCGAGCACACTCGCGAAAAGCAATGTCAGGGCCGCCCCGCGGTAGAACCCGTGGGGCCTGAGGCGATTTTCGTGGCCCGGCATGGCGACGAGTCTAGGACAACCCCCGGCGCCGCAGCGCGGCTTGGCGAGACGACGCCAGGGGCGATCGTCACACCTTGAGGTACTTGCGCAACGCGACCGAAGCGGCAACTGCCGGCATCAGCAGACCGATGACCAACACCAGCGGCAGGACGGCCAGTACGGCGTCCCAGCCGATGAAGTTGACGAGCTGCATCTTGTCCTCCAGCGCGATGCCGCCGTCGATCAGGAAGTAACGCCCGGCCAGGAGCAGGACGCAGGCGACGACGCCGCCGATGAGCCCGGCGAACGCGGCCTCCATGATGAACGGCATCTGGATGTAGAAGCTCGACGCTCCCACCAGCCGCATGATGCCGGTCTCGCGCCGTCTGCTGAACGCGGACACCCGGACGGTGTTCACGATCAGCATCAGGGCAATGACAAGCATCAGCGCCATCACTCCGAGCGCGGCGACATTCATGCCCTGCATCAGATTGAAGAGGTTCTCCAGGATGTTGCGCTGGTCCGCGACGGACTGCACACCGTCCCTGCCCTCGAAGGCGGTTGCCACCACCTTGTACTTCTCCGGGTCCTTCAGCTTGACCCGGAACGACTCCTGCATCTGGTCCGGGGTGATCATCCCGGCGATGGGCGTCTCGCCGTACTGCTCGCGGTAGTGCTTGTACGCCTCGTCGGCGGTCTCGTGGTAGACCTCCTCGACGATCTCCATCTTCTTGAGGTCGGCCTCGATGGTCTTGCGCTGATCGGCGGTGACGGGACCCTTCTCGCACTTGTCGGTGGTCTCGGCGTCACCCTTGTTGCACATGAAGATCGAGACGTTGACCTTGTCGTACCAGAAGTCCTTCATCACGCTCACCTGCTCGCGCATGAGCAGTGCGCCGCCGAACAGCGCGAGCGAGAGGGCTACGGAAATGATGACGGCGAACGTCATCGTCAGATTTCGGCGGAGACCGACGCCGATCTCCGACAGGACGAACTGGGCGCGCATGGCGTCCTTTCAGCTTTCGATGCTCTTCGCGGTGCTCAGTGCTGGTAGCCGTAGACGCCTCGCGCCTGGTCTCGCACGAGACGGCCCTTTTCGAGCTCGATCACACGCTTTCGCATCTGGTCGACGATGTTCTGGTCGTGTGTCGCCATCACCACAGTCGTGCCGGTGCGGTTGATGCGGTCCAGCAGCTTCATGATGCCGACGGAGGTCTGCGGGTCGAGGTTGCCGGTCGGCTCGTCCGCGATCAGCAGCATGGGGCGGTTGACGAAGGCCCGCGCGATCGCGACGCGCTGCTGCTCACCACCGGAGAGTTCACCGGGCATCCGGTCCTCCTTGCCGCCCAGTCCGACGAGATCGAGGACCTGGGGGACGGATTTACGGGTCTCGCCACGGGACTTGCCGATGACTTCCTGGGCGAAAGCGACATTCTGCGCGACCGTCTTGTTCGGCAGGAGGCGGAAGTCCTGGAAGACCGTGCCGAGTTGACGGCGCATGCTCGGTACCTTCCAGTTCGACAGCCGCGCGAGGTCCTTGCCGAGGACGTGCACCATGCC
Source organism: Streptomyces sp. NPDC058665 (assembly GCF_042714995.1). Taxonomy (NCBI): domain Bacteria; kingdom Bacillati; phylum Actinomycetota; class Actinomycetes; order Kitasatosporales; family Streptomycetaceae; genus Streptomyces; species Streptomyces sp. NPDC058665. Next base: position 724 of record NZ_JBHXRX010000059.1, on the reverse strand, counting down.
GTGGCTGGCGCGCTCCTCACGCAGGACGAGGCGCAGGAAGGTCGACTTGCCGGAGCCCGACGAGCCCACCAGGAAGACGAATTCCCCCTTCTCGATTTCGAGGGAGACATCGCGCAGGGCGGGTCGGTTCTGCTTCGGATAGGTCTTGGAGACGTTGTCGAATCGGATCACGGGTGCACCACGGTCGGCCGGGAGTAGGTGAGCGAGACCTTACGCGACCGGGCGAGGGCCGCGCAGTCGGCCGCCGGGGTTGGTCCGGGCATGGGTGATTTATCACGGATGCCGACGGGCCGCCACCGGGGACGGACCGGGTGTAATCCGACGGGGCGCGCCGAAATGAGCGGGAGCTGGCACAGTGGTACGGGGAACGGTGGTGTTTCCCGGAGCGTTGAGCGGAGTGAGAGTGCCCGCGGCTCCGCGGCGCGGGAGGAGGAGAGCGCATGACCTTTGATCGGCTGGTGTGCGCCAACTGCGCGGGACCCGTCAGCGAGGGCCGGTGCCATGTCTGCCGCGCCAACAGGCAGCGGCTGGAGCAGGCGGGCCCCCTCGGCGGTCTGAGCCCGGTGGCGCTGCTGACCCTGCTGGTGGTGCTGATAGCGGCGGTGGCCCTGGTGGCGGTGGGGCATCAGACGGCCTGAGCCGTCTGAAGACGTACGGAAGGGCCCCGACCCCCAAACGGGTCCGGGCCCAACCCAATTGGCAGGGAGACAAGGTGGCGGCAGGG
>NZ_JBHXRX010000058.1:0-54002 GCF_042714995.1 Streptomyces sp. NPDC058665 | reverse complement strand
GGGCCCCCCCCCTTCTCACCCCCGGGTGGCGGGGGGTGTTTTTTTCCCACCCCCCCCCCCCCCCGCCCCCGGCCTGATCCGAAAGACACGCCCCCGCCTCGGTGTCTCGCCGCCGCGACGTACGCACTCCGGGAGAGCGCTCCATGTCACGCATCCGCTCCGCGGTCACCGCTGTCGACCGCCGTTCCTTCCTCGCCGTGGCCGGTGCCGTCGGCCTGTCGGCCGGTATCGGCGCGGCGGTCGGCGCCGACGGCGGCTCCGGCAGCGCCTCCGCCGCCCCCGCGCCCACCGCGCCCGGCACCACCGGTCCCGCCACCCCCACAGCCACCCCGACCCCCACACCCACCGGCCCGTCGGCCGACCGCACCACGCTCCACTCGCTCGCCGCACCCCGCGACCGGAGCGCCGCCTTCCGGCGGATCGGGGACGGTCCCGGCTGGCGCAGGGTCGTCCGCGAACAGTTCGCTTCCGCCAAGTCCGGCCGCGAGGACCGCCGTAAGGTACTCAGCTCCTTCGTCCAGCTGACCGACCTCCATGTGACGGACGTCCAGCACCCGGTGCGCACCGAGTACGTGCGCAGCGAGTCGCCGGGCGCCTGGCGACCCCACGAGGCGCTGTCGGTGGCCGGAGCCGTCTCCCTCATCGAGCAGGTCAACGCGCTGGGCACCGGCCCCGCGACCGGGGCTCCGCTGGCCTTCGCCATGACGACCGGCGACAACACGGACAACAACTCGCTGTGCGAACTCGACTGGTACCTCACCCTGATGAGCGGCGGGCTCGTCACCCCCAACAGCGGTGATCCAGGGGCGTACGAGGGCGTACAGAACTCGGGCCTCCGGATGTACTGGCACCCGGAGGACGGCGCGCCCGACTCCGACAAGCGACTGGGCTACCCCCGTATCGACGGATTCCTGGCGGCGGCCCTGCGCCCGGTGCGCAGTCCGGGCCTGGCCCTCCCCTGGTACTCGACCGTCGGCAACCACGACAGCCTCGCCAGCGGCGCCTACGCGGACCGGACCGGCTTCCTCGCCGAATTCGCCGTCGGCACCCGTAAGTTGTACGACCTTCCGGACCAGGACGCGGCGGCGCTGCTCGCCCAGATCTCGCAGGGCGACACCGCGAACGGCGGCCCCCTGATCTCGCTGCTGCGCCGTGAGAAGCGCCGTATGCGGACGATCACCGCCGACCCGCGCCGCGCGCCGTTCACCCCGCTGCAGTACCTGACGGCGCATCTGGACTCGGCGCACACCGGCGCGGGACCGGTCGGCCACGGCTACACGAAGGCCAACCTGGCATCGGCGAGTCTCGACTACACGTTCTCCATGGGGGCGAACGTGACCGGGGTCAGCCTCGACACCACGGACCACGGTGGCCACTTCACGGGCTCGGTCGGTACGGGGCAGCTCAACTGGCTGGAGGGGATCCTCAAGGAGCACAGCGACGGGTACGTGGTCCTGTTCACGCACCACAACAGCTGGACGATGGGCAACAAGCGCCCCGACCCCGCGCGGCCCGGCGAGGCGCGGCACAGCGGTGACGAGGTTGTCGCCCTGCTGCGGCGCCACCGTTCCGCGGTGGCCTGGATCAACGGGCACAGCCACCGCAACGTGGTGCTGCCCCACGGTTCGTTCTGGGAGATCTCCACCGCCTCGCACATCGACTTCCCGCAGCAGGCGCGCGTGGTCGAGATCGCGGACAACAGGGACGGCACGCTCTCGCTCTTCACCACGCTGGTCGAGTCGGCGGCGCCGCGCGAGACCGATTTCACGGATCTCTCTCAGTCGGGCCTGGCCTCGCTCTACCGGGAGCTGGCGCTCAACGCACAGGGGAGCCGGCAGGATCTGGCGGGCCTGTCGGACGCGCGCAACACAGAGCTGCTCCTACGTCGCTGACAATCATATAATCCAAGGTTCATGGGTTTCCCCGCCTTACAATCAAACCGTCAACCAACGACACAAGCACCGAATCAACAACTTTCAGCCCAACCCGCCACGCGCCCCACACAGGCCCGGACCAGGCCGTTACGGACACACACCGCGATCAGGGCGACACAAGGAGCGACCAAAACCGGTCAGAGAGCGGGCGGAACACCCCCGGCGTGAGCGAGACTCACGTCCGTTGTCCGAGACATCGACCCCAGGGAGTGTTCGAAATGCGGAGCATCGCAAGGGCTGCGGCCTGTGGAGCCGTACTGGCGCTCGGCGGTCTGTGCTTCACCGGCACGGCCGGCGCCCTGCCGGCCCCGGCCGAGGGAGCACCCGCCGACGAAGCATCCATCGGAGGCGTGCGGGCTCCGGCCGGTACCTCGCCCAGCGGAGCGGAGGGCCTGTACGCGCCGTCGGCGCTGGTGCTGACCGTCACTGACGGTGCCGACCACAAGACCGGGACGGTACGGCGCGCCGTCACTCTCAGTTGCGCGCCCACCCCGTCGGGCAGCCATCCGGACGCGGTGGCCGCCTGCTCCGAACTCAAGAAGAACGGCGCCAAGTTCGACGCCATCACCAACTCCGGGACGAGCCGCGTCTGCACGAAGGAGTGGGAACCGGTCACGGTGACGGCCGACGGCGTGTGGGAGGGGCGGCGCGTGGACTACACCCACACCTTCTCGAACTCGTGCGCCATGAACGGGGGCAGAGGCGCCGTCTTCACCTTCTGAGGCCGGCGGGCGGCCACCGGGTGAGCGGTGACCGGAGGCGGCCGGGGCAGGGGATTCTCCCGCCCCGGCCGTCCCGCGTCCGGGCACCCTTCGGCGTCCCGGGTCTTCACATCCACTGCCTCCGGAAGTGAAGACAACTGACTGGATCCGGACAGGATGTCCCAATACCGGCCCTGAAGACGCCCTGAACTCAGCTTTTCGACAACGGACTTGAGGAGTTCTCGCGGCGTGGTCCGGGCCCTGCGAGCACTGTCGGCCCAGGTCCGGAGGATGGTGGAGCGTCCTCCGTCTGACGGACCGTCATATATGACTTTCCGTGCTGAGACCATTACATCTTCGCCACGTATTGTTACCTCCGTGACTGAAACGCACTCGTGGGGCAGTGGAGGAGAATCATGCGACCGTTCGCTCTGAACTACGCTTTCCCGGCGGAGAGCTCACAGGTCGTCGGACCTTTCACCTACGACTCCACGCTCCAGCTGAACGTCCTGCCGGACGGACGTCCCGCGATAGCCGACCGTGCGCTGCTGCTGGCCGCCGGGTCCACGACCTCGACGGCCGGCTCCAAGACGCACTTCGACGACTGACCACCCTGGCTACCCGATGACTGTGCTGATCCTCACCGCCGAGCAGGACGTCACCGCCGACATGGTCGTGGCCGAGCTGCACGGGCGCGGCACACCACTGGTGCGCTTCGACCCCGCCGATCTGCCGGGCGATGCGGCGATGTCCGCCGAGTACGTCAGCGGCGACTTCCGCGGCCATCTGTCGGCGGGCGGACGCCTGTTGAGCATGGACGGGCTGCGCGCGATATGGGTGCGGCGGCCGGGCGTGAGCGCGGCCCATGTGCCCAACCCGTCCGCCTGGCTCACCGCGGAGTCCGCGCACGCCTTCTTCGGCATGCTGTACTCCACGACAGCGCGCTGGATGAACCATCCGCAGGCCGCGGCCCAGGCGCGCCTCAAGCCCTGGCAGTTGCGGGTCGCGCACCAGAGCGGGTTCGCCGTACCGCCGACCCTTGTCACCACCTTCCCCCGGATCGCCCGGCTCTTCGCCGCCGAGCACCGGGACATCGTGGTCAAGTCGATCACCGGCCCGCCGCCCGGCGACCCCCCGGTCTCGCTGCCGACCACCCGGGTGGGGCCAGGCGCCGACTTCGAGTCGGTCGCCGCCGGGCCCACCCTGCTCCAGCGCTACATTTCCAAGCGGGCCGACATCCGGCTCACGTGCGTGGGGCACCAGTTGTTCGCCGCGCGGAAGGCCGCCGACCCCGGGCAGGTGGACGGCCGGTACGGCGCGACCGGCCACCGCTGGGAGCCCGTCGAGGTGCCCGACCGCATCACACGGGCGGTGTACGGCTACATGCGCGTCGCCCATCTCGCCTACGGGGCCTTCGACTTCGCCGAGGACACCGACGGCACATGGTGGTTTCTCGAATGCAACCAGGGCGGCCAGTTCGGTTTCGTCGAGCTGGAGACGAGCCAGCCGATCGCCGAGGCCGTGGCCGCCTGGCTCGCCACCCCGCCACCTGTCTAGGGGGTTTGCCGGTCAGGCCTGATCGGCAAGACACCCCCTGGACAGGTGCCTTGCCGATCTTCCCGGAACAGCCCCTCAACCTCTGACGGAGAATCCTCGCAGGCCCGGGGCGCGTCAGGGCGCCCGGCCGACGGACGAAGGGGTCCCGTGTCGACCGGGACCCGCCGTCGGCCGTAGAGTTGCCGATGCGGTGCAACTGCGAAGCCCTTGGTACGGTGCGGCCCTTCGGGGCTTCTTCGGTGACCCTTTTCGCCGGTTACCCGTGGTATTTCGCCCGACCGGAATTGGACCGGGGTGGCACAAATCCTTGCCCAACCCGTTCCTCAACGGCCAATCGAATAGCGGCGGTTGGAGATCTCTTGTTTCAAACACACGGGCTGTGCAATGGTGAACGCGCTCAGTCGGCAGCAATGCCGAGAGTGCTCAGCCGTTCGATTCGGCGACGGTCGGCCGCCCGGAAAAGCTCCTCCGGCCGTCACTGTTCGCCCCTTTACACCCGTAGGTCATTTTCCCGGAGGCATCACCACCGTCCATAGGTACGAACCAATCGGCCCCCCCCTTTTTTTCAGTCGGCCTGAAATCACTGCCGCCACCCTCGCGTCAAGGGACTGGACACCCCCCACTCAGTGCCCTGGAAGGCAGGACCTCTGTGCAGGATCCTCGTATGTCCAGTACCACCCCGCCTCCTCCGGCCGGCCCGCCGGGGCACCGCTCCGAAGGCTCGGACGCGCAACTCGTCGCCGCGCTGAGGACCCGCGAGAGCGACCAGGAGGACCACGCCACCGCGCTGTTGCTCGCCCGGCACTGGCAGGCGCTCCTCGACTACGCGGAGATCCGCTCCCCCTCGGCGGACGCCGCGTCGATGCTCGCCACCGCGGCCTTCGGCAAGGTCCTCGACACCCTGCGCGGCGCCGGCCCCGTCCCGGCGCTGCGGCCCGAATTCCTTCTGGCCGCCCGGCACACGGCCAATGTCTGGGCGGAGGGGCAGCGGACCGATACCGTCTGGGAGCACCACGCCCGCCCGGCCGACACCGGCCCGGGGGGCGCCGACGAGCCGGCACCCCCGGAGAATCGGCGGCTGGCCTTCCACGCGTTCCAGGCAATGCCCACACCCTCCCGGTACCTGCTCTGGCATACGGCGGTCGAGGCGGAGCCCATAACCGTACCGGCCGGTCTGCTCGGTATTGATCCGGAAAGCGCGCGCACCGAACTCGAACAGTCGGGTGAACTCTTCCGGTCCGGCTGTGTACGCGCGCATATCCAACTCGCGTCGGACAAGGAATGCCGCCACTACAACCGCCTGTTGGACGTGTCCCTGCGGCGCGGCGGTGCTTTGCTCCCGGACATCCAGCAGCATCTGGCGTTCTGCGCGTACTGCGCCTACGCCGCCGAGCAGTTCGTCCAGGCCGAGAGCCGGCCCGGCGTCCTGCTCGCCGAGGCGCTCCTCGGCCCGCACGGCAGGCGCTACCTCGACTCGCGGCCCGGCAGGCGCCGCGGCGCGCGGGCCGCGCGCGTACGGGGCCGGGCACGGCACTCGCTGGGCGGGCGCCCGCGGGTGCTGCCCCGGGTCTCGGTGCTGGGCAAGCGGGTGCTGACCACCCCGGGCAGACCGAGGACCGTACTGCTCAGCGGGCTGGGCCTGGTGACCGTGAGCCTGCTCGCCGTGACCGTGTCCAGCCTCACCGCCGGTGAGAGCGGTGGCGAGGCGGCGGGACCCTCCGCGCCCATCGGGTCGGGCACCGCCACGACTTCGCCGGACCCGGGCTCGCAGGGCGTCTCCGGTCCCGGCCAGCGACCGCCGACGGGCGGGGACGGCATCCCGCCGGGCCCGCTGAGTACGGCGCTGCGCAGCGCGGACGCCGATCTCTGCCTCGATCTCCGGGACACGCGGCCGACCGCCGGCTCCGAGGCGACGCTGGCGATCTGCTCCTCGTCCGCGCGGACCCAGCTGTGGATGTACGAGGAGGACGGGCTGCTGCGCAATGGCGCCGACCAGGACCTGTGCCTCAACTCCCGTACGGTGGACGGCTCTCTGATCCTCTCGCCCTGCACCGACCCGCCCGCCGAGAACGCCACCGACGTGCGCTACGACCTGACGGTGCAGGGGCATGTGATCCCCCGGTGGGACGACTCACTGGCCGTGGTCCCGACAACTCCCGTGGCGGGTACGTCCGTCGTCACGAAGACCCGTGACGAGTCCACGCTCCAGAACTGGTCGACCGGCGCGGCGCCGGACAGCCCCAGATCGCTGCCGGTCGTGGGCGGCCGGGAGGCGGCGCCGTCGGCCGACACCAAGTCGGCGCTCCGCAACACGAGCAGGTCGGCGCAGTCCCCTGAGGTGAGCGCCGGACACGGCGGCAACGGCGGTGACCGTGGCTGCGAGGCGCCGGGGCTCGCCAAGGAACGGCACGTACCGGAGGGCAACCACTACGGGCGCGCGGACAACGATGTCCCCGTCGGCAACGGAAACGGCCATCCCGGGCAGGGTCAGGACGGCAAGGGACAGGGGCGTTGCGACGACGTCCCGTACGGCGGCTGACGGACCGGGGGCACGGTCGGCGGGGCACAGGTGACGGGGGCTCATGTGACGCCGGTCCCGTGCCCCATCAGCAGCCCCACGTCCAGCGCCGCCACGGCGACCGCCCCGACGAAAGGCGCCTTCTCGTGGCGGCGGCCGAGCAGCAGTCCGGCCACCGCGATCGCCCCGGCGGCGAGCGGCACGAGCACGGCACCCACGCCTGCCCGGCCCTGCGGTCCCAGCGTCAGCACCACCGACGCCGCGACCAGCGGAACGGGCAGCAGCAACCGGGTGCCGGTGGCGCCGAGTCGGTGCGGCAGCCCCCGTACGCCGGTGGCCAGGTCACCGCGGATGTCGGGCAGGACGTCCGCCAGATGCGCCCCGACGCCGAGCAACGCGCCGCCGGTGACGGCCCACCAGGCCGGCCACGGGGTGCCCGGCAGACTCAGTGAGACGAGGGCCGGCAGGCTCGCGAATCCGATCGCGTACGGCAGCCAGGACAGCGCGGTGGCCTTGAGTCGCAGGTTGTATCCCCACGCGGCGGCCACGGCGATCAGATGCGCGGTACCGGCGAGCGCGCCGCAGGCCAGCGAGAGGGGCACGCAGAGCGCGAGCGCGCCGAACGCCGCCGCCCACACCGTCCCTTGGCCGACCGTCCCCACGACGACGGGCTTGTCCTTTCGGCCGTTGACGGTGTCGCGCAGGGCGTCGTACGCGTCGTTGCACCACCCCACGGAGAGCTGACCGGTCAGCACCGCGACCGTGAGCAGCAGGCAACGGGCCGCGCCGTGGCCCGCAGTGGCGGCGAGCGCGAGGGTGAGCGTCGTGACGGCGACCACCGGGCCCGGATGGCAGGACAGCGCCAGAGCTCTTCCGGCGCTCAGCGGCCGGGCCCGCCACGGGGGTTGGGCGTCGCCGGTCCCGGCCTCGCGCGTACTGGTTCCGGGGTCCACATCGGCGTTCACGCGCCGATCGTAGGCGCGCGGACAGCGGCGGCGTGGCAGCCGGACGGGCGACTTACGGTGTCTCATCCCTTCCCGCGGCTGTTGGGACGGTTATGACATCCCCAGGCTGGAAGCGATGACCCGAATCGCCGCCGTGCACGGCGTCCTCGCCCCGTACCGCAACACCCAGTCCGAGATCGCCGACATGGTGGCGCGCACCTGTCTGCCGGCCGGTACCGACCGGCAGGTCCTCGACCGGCTGCACGAGAGCGCGCGGGTCCGCACACGCCACATGTCCCTGCCGCTGGACGACTACATCAAGATCGACGGGTTCGGCGCCGCCAACGACGTGTTCATCGAGCTCGCCGGTGATCTGGGCGCCGAGGCCGTGCGCGGGGCGCTCGGCGCGGCGGGGCTCCGGCCCGAGGACGTGGATCTGCTGATCTTCACCTCGGTCACCGGCGTGGCCGCGCCCTCCGTGGACGCGCGCCTTGTCGGGCGGCTGGGGCTGCGCCCCGATGTGAAGCGGGTGCCGATGTTCGGACTGGGCTGCGTCGCGGGAGCGGCGGGCCTCGCGCGGCTCCACGACTATCTGCGGGGCTGGCCCGAACAGGTGGCCGTACTGCTCTCGGTCGAACTGTGCTCGCTCACCTTCCAGCGCGACGACGCGTCGTTGGCGAATCTGGTGGCGACCGGGCTGTTCGGCGACGGGGCGGGGGCACTCGTGGCGGTGGGCGAGGACTTTCCGGGGCTGGGGCGGCGGGGTCCGTCGGAGCCCTCGGTCGCCGGTGCGCCGGAGGTCGGTCCGTTGGTGGTCGGTCCGTCAGTGGCCGGTCCGTCGGTGGTCGCCACGCGGAGCCGGATGTATCCGGACACCGGCCATGTCATGGGGTGGTCCGTCACCGGGTCCGGCTTCCGGGTCGTCCTCGATTCGTCGGTGCCCGAAGTCGTCCGCCGCTTTCTCCCCGACGACGTACGCGCCTTCCTCGCCGAGCACGGTCTGACGCCCGCCGACATCACCGGGTGGGTCTGCCACCCCGGCGGCCCCAAGGTCCTTGAGGCCATCGCCGAGGCGCTGGAGCTGCGCGAGGACGCGCTCGACGTCACCTGGCGCTCGCTGTCCGAGGTGGGGAACCTCTCGTCCTCGTCCGTCCTGCACGTCCTGCGCGACACCCTCGCCGGGCAGCCCCCGGAGCCGGGCAGCCACGGTCTGATGATGGCGATGGGGCCCGGTTTCTGCTGCGAACTCGTGCTGCTTCGCTGGTGAGTTGGAGAACACATGTGGTGGTACACGGCACTCGTGCTCGCTGTCGGGTGCGAGCGCGTCGCCGAACTCGTCGTCGCCCGGCGCAATGCCCGCTGGAGCCTGGAGCGCGGAGGCAGGGAGACCGGACGCGGGCACTACCCCGCGATGGTCGCCCTGCACACCGCTCTGCTGGCCGGCGCGCTCGCCGAAACGGCCCTGGCCGGGCGGGCGTTCGTGCCCGCGTTCGGCTGGACGATGGTGGGGGTCGTCGTCGCGGCGCAGGCGCTGCGCTGGTGGTGCATCGGGACTCTGGGACCCCGCTGGAACACCAGGGTGATCGTCGTGCCCGGCCTGCCCCTGGTGTCCGGCGGGCCCTACCGGCTGCTGCGGCATCCGAACTACGTCGCCGTCGTCGCGGAGGGGCTGGCGCTGCCGCTGGTGCACGGTGCGTGGGTCACGGCCACCGTCTTCACCGGGCTCAACGCGGCCTTGATGGTGGTCCGGATCCGGTGCGAGAACGTGGCGCTCGGGACGGCACCGGCGGGCGCGCCCGCGTGATCGACGTCCTGATCGCCGGTGGCGGCCCCGCCGGTCTCGCCGCCGGGATCCACGCCGCCCGCGCGGGGCTGCGGGCCGTGGTGGTGGAACCGCGTACGACCCCGGTGGACAAGGCCTGCGGCGAAGGCATCATGCCCGGGGGCGTGGCGGCGCTGCGGGCGATGGGAGTCGAGGTGTCGGGGCGCGAACTGCGCGGTATCCGCTACCGGGACGGCGAGCGGGGCGCCGAGGCGCGTTTCCGGGACGGTACGGGCCGGGGCGTACGCCGTACCGAACTCCATGCCGCGTTACGGCGCCGGGCGGACGCGCTGGGAGTGGAGACGGTCCGGGGCAAGGTCGGAGAAGTACGGCAGAGCGCCGACCGGGTGTACGCCGGGGGCCGGACCGCGCGGTGGCTGATCGCCGCCGACGGGCTGCACTCGCCGATCCGCCGGGGCCTCGGCCTGGATCGGCCGGACCGGGCCCCGTCCCGCTACGGGCTCCGGCGGCACTTCCACGTCGAGCCGTGGTCAGAGTTCGTGGAGGTCCACTGGTCGCGGCACGGAGAGGCGTATGTGACGCCGGTCGGGGACGATCTGGTCGGCGTGGCCGTGCTGAGCCGCGAGCGGCGGGGTTACGGCGAACACCTGGCCCACTTCCCGGAGTTGGCCCCGCTGCTGGGGGAACGGCCCGCGAGCGGCGTACGCGGCGCGGGCCCGCTGCGGCAGCGGGTGAGCAGTCCGCTGGCCGGACGGGTCCTGCTGGTGGGCGACGCCGCCGGTTACGTGGACGCGCTGACCGGGGAGGGGGTCGCCCTGGCCCTCTCCACGGCGGGGGCGGCGGTGCGCGCGCTGGCACAGGGCCGGCCGCGGACATACCCCGCGGCCTGGTCGAAGCTGACGAGACGCCACCGCCTTCTTACAGAGGGCCTGTTGTACGCCACCCGAAGCCCGGGTGCGGCCCGCCTGATCGTCCCCACGGCGGCCCGCCTCCCCTCGGTCTTCGCGGCGGCGGTGCACGCGTTGCAGTAGGGGGTTGTGCTGGGTCGGGCCCGGTGAAGCACTCACGGCGACCGATAGTGACGCCGTACTCGACACGGGGTGGCTAACGGGCCGCGACTGCCGCGAAGCCGACGCGGCGGGTTCGCCACCACCCGGGCGGCCTGGCGGGAGCGGTCGGCGAGGCAAGGCGGAGCCCGCCGCAGCCACACGACGTTCAGGCCGTCGTCAGACATCCCAAACGGCCACACCGCTCGCGCGGCACCCACCGGCTTCGCCTCCTGAGGAGGCGCGAGCCCGAGCCCCATCCGGCTCAGCCTGGGGCGCCCTGCGGCCCACGGGCCGCGCCCGGCACCCGGATGCCGTCTCCTCGGACGCCCCCGCCCAGCCCGACCTCGGTCGACTCGTCAGCGACGGCCTGTTTGCCTGCCGCCAGGCTCCCGGAACCGCAGCGCCGCGCGGTCTTCGGGCAGGCCCGCCAGCCCCGCGCCGGCTCTCTTCAGACACCCCCGCCCGGGTCGAACCATGTCGGCTCGTCCGCGAGGGCCTGTTTGATGCGGAACTTGGCGAGTTCCCCCAGTTCCGGCAGCGCGTCCACCGGGAACCAGGCGACCTCCAGGGACTCCTCGTCGTTGACCCTTGCCTCCCCGCCCGTCGCGCGGCAGCGCATCGTGATGTCCATGTACTGGCACTGATCCCCGTTGGGGTACGTGATCGGCTCCGCCAGTGCCTGGACGAGGACGACGCGCTCGGCCGTGCAGCGCACGGCGGTCTCCTCGTACACCTCGCGCTCCGCCGTCAGCGCGGGCTGCTCCCCCGGCTCCGGGATCCCGCCGATGATCGACCAGTTGCCCGTGTCGGCGCGCCTGCCCAGCAGCACCCGCCCGTCGTCGTCGAAGACGATCGCGCTGACTCCCGGCAGGAGCAGCAGCTGGTGCCCGGCGGTGGCACGGATGTCTCGGATGAAGTCTGGCGTTCCCATGCCGCGACCCTATGCGGACGCCCCCGGGTCCGCGCCCCGTCCCGTCCAGCTTCAGCCAGCCTCGGCGGGGGCGGCGTCGGGGCGCCGGCGGGCGCGGACGGCCCGGGTGCCCGCCCAGCCGAGACCGCTGATGGCGACCGCGACCAGCAGTACCTCGGGCAGCGTGCCCATCCTGGTGGCGGGCGTCTGCGAGGAGCGCAGCGGCATCTCCCGCACGAGCGCGTCCGGGGTGAACATCTTCGTCTCGTCGACGACCTTGCCGTCCGGCATGATCATCGCGCTGACGCCGCTGGTGACGGGTACGACGACGGCCCGGCTGTGCTCGACGGCCCGGACACGGGACATCGCGAGCTGCTGGTAGGTCATCTCGGTGCGCCCGAAGGTGGCGTTGTTGCTCGGGACAGTGATCATCTGCGCCCCGTGGGTGACGGTGTCACGGACCGCCCAGTCGAAGGCCGCCTCGTAGCAGGTGGCCAGACCGACCTTCGTCCCTGCCAGGTCGAACACACCCACCTTGTCCCCCGGCCCGAAGTCGCGCCGCACCCGGTCGACGTCGGAGCTGAAGATCCGTACGAAGGAACGCATCGGGATGTACTCGCCGAACGGCTGGACATGGCGCTTGTCGTACGTCGCGACGGGACCCTTGTCCGGATCCCACTCGATCAGGGAGTTGCGCAGTTTGCCCGTGTCGGGCGAGAGCACCGAGCCGACCACCGTCGGCACGCCTATGGCCTTGACCGCGTCGTCGATGACCAGGCGCGCGTCGCCGTTGCGGAAGGGGTCGAGGTCCGAGGAGTTCTCGGGCCACAGGACGAAGTCAGGGCGCGGCTCCTTGCCGGCTTTCACGTCGGCGGCCAACTGCTCCGTGCGTTTGGCGTGGTTGTCGAGCACAGCTCGGCGCTGGGCGTTGAAGTCGAGGCCCAGGCGCGGCACGTTGCCCTGGATCGCGGCGACGGTCGCGGTGCCGTCCTCGGCGGAGTCGTCCACGAGGGGCAGCGCGGCGAGGGCACCGGCGACGGGGACCAGCACGGACAGCGCGGCGACGGCGACGGCGGCCCTCGGAACCGGCCGCACCGAACCTGCGGCGCGACGGGCGAGGACCTGACGCACCACCTCGTACAGACCGAAGCCGCACAGCACGACGGCGAAGCCCAGCACCGGGGTGCCGCCCACCGCGGCGAGCGGCAGGAACACACCGTCCGCCTGGCCGAAGGCGATCTTGCCCCAGGGGAAGCCGCCGAACGGCACGCGGGCGCGCGCGGCCTCGCCGAGGATCCATACGGCGGCGGCGAGCACCGGCCACGCGGGCAGTCGCGACACTGCGGCGATCCCCACGCCGACGGCGCCGATGAACACCGCGGACACGGCGGCCAGCGCCACCCACGGCAGCGGGCCCACCTCCTCGCCCGTCCACTTCAGGAGCGGCAGCAGGAACCCGAGACCGGCGAGGAAGCCGAGTCCGAACCCGGCACGCGGGCGGCGCTCCCGCAGCGTCCAGCCGAGCAGGGCGAATCCGGGCAGCGCCAGCCACCACAGCGGCCGGGGCGGGAAGCTCGCGAAGAGCAGCAGCCCGGACAGCACCGCGGCGCCGGGCCGTACGAACCGGCGCGGCCACCGCCTGCCGCCGGGCGCGGGGGCGGGCTCGGCGGGTTCGACGGGGGTGATGGTGGTGCTCACCCGGCGGAGTCTACGGTGGCGGCCCCGAAGGGCGGCAGTCCGCCCTGTACGCGGGGGCTCCTGCGGGGGCCGCCACCCCTGTTCGTACCGCAACGTTTCCGCGCCAGATCTCCACATTCCCCCTCCCTTGCGATTACCGTGTGCGCAGCCCTGGAGCGGCTGTGCGATGCCCCGGCCGATCCGGCTCCAGGGGTGTCTCGGGTCGGGGGGTCTACGGGATGGCTGTACCGGAAAGCCGGTCCGCCGCGCGCGAGCACAGAGGCACCTCCGACGTGGTCGGCACCGCGGTGTTCGTCGGCTGCGCGGTGTGGGCCCTGGTCAGCGCGGCCGGCCGGGAGGGCAGGCCCGAGGGTGTGCTGCTGGCGGTGCTCGCGGTCGCCGCCGGTTACACCTGCGGGCGCATCTCGGGAACCCTGGCGCCGGTCGCCACGGCCGGCACGCTGGCCGTCGCCGCGTATGTCCTGGCCATGGCCGCCCGGCACGACGTACCGGGTGACACCGCGGAGAGCGCCGCGCCGCCGGGTGACACGGGCGCGGTCGCCGCGCTGCTGGTCCTGGCCGTGGGAGGCGCCTGCTGCGCGGCGGCGGCCTCGGGGGCGGCGAGGCAGCGGAACACGCTGCTCGTGGCGGCGGGGGTCGCCGCCCTCAGTGGTCCCGTGCTCGGTTCCGTGGCGGGGATGGCGGCTGCCGTCGGGGTGCTGCTGTGCTCACTCGCCGCGGCGAGGATGCGCCACCGGTTGCTGGGGCTGGCGGGTTTCGCCGGCGCGACGTGTCTGATGGTGGGCGTCTCGTGGGCGGTGGCCGTGAAGGCGCTGCCCGAAGGGCTGGCGGCGGCGCTGGAGGGGCAGCTCACGGCGCACCGCGTTCTTCTGTGGGAGGACGCGGTGGATCTCGTACGGGCCAATCCGCTGCTGGGCGCGGGGCCCGACCGGTTCGGCGATCTGAGTCCGACGGCACTGGAGTCGCTGAACTCGGACGGCAAGCCGCACTCGGCGCTGTTCCAGCTGGCGGCGGAGCAGGGTGTGGCGGGTGTTCTGCTGCTGGGGGCGGCCTTCGGCTGGCTTCTGTACGCCTTGTGGCGCTCACCGCGCGCGACTCCCGTCGTACTGACCGCCGGAGCCGCGCTGACGGCGCTGGCCGCTGTGGCGACCGTGGGCAACGCGCTAAGTTTCACACCGGTGACGGCGGGCGCGGGCCTCCTCGCGGGCCTGGCGACGGCGCGCTCGCCCGACGGGGCGATACCGGGTGAAGAACCTGTCTGATGCCCGCCGTCCCGCCCTACCGGCGGACAACGCCACTTCACGCCCTCGGGTCAGGACTCCGCAGGCCCGCCGATGGCCCTTCCGTCACCCCTCGCCGTACCGAGGTGCGACTTGCGGAGTGTCACCTTTCCCGTGGTCGCCGTGCGGAGCCGGTCGCGGATGACGCCGACGGCCGCCTCCGCGTCGTCGACGGTCACTGTGAACGTCCTGCCGTCGCCGAGGCTCAGCACGAGCCCTTCGCCGCGCCGTACCACCACCGCCGTGCCCTGCTCGGGTCGCCAGCGGTAGCCCCAGCCGCCCCACTGGCGTGGCGTGACGCTGGGCTCGAAGTCGGCGCCGGTCACATGGGCGAGTGGGATACGGCGCCGTGGCAGCCCGGCGTGGCCGCAACGCACCTCCAGGTGCTCGTGGTCGACCTTGACCGCCACATGCACGAAGGCGACCGTGCCGAAGAGGATCAGCAGTCCGGCGGCCACACAGCCGATCACCGAGGCGGCGAGCGCGATGATGCCGTTGTCCCAGGAGGACTGGACGGCCAGCTCTATGCCGAGGACGAGACACGCGACGCCCACCACGGCGAACAGCCACTGAATGCGGTTGTGCGCTCGGCCGGTCCAGATTTCGGGGAGGGGCACTGTGCCAGGCCCCCCTCGCCGGGGGTGCTCCGTCATGGTTGCAGCGTACTCACGATCCGCCGGACGGGCACCGCCGCTGCGGGCAGGGAAATGCCGACGCTCCCATGGCATCGCCCCGCCGGAGCCCCGCCGTGACAACCCCCACAGCGGTCTCCCTCCACCGCCCCGGCATTAGTGCACGCGCGTGACAGCGGCGAGCAGCCGGCCCTCCGCGTAGGTCAGGGCGGCGTCCCGCAGCGAGCCGCGCCGGCCGCTCAGCAGGACCGTCAGCTCACCGGGCTCGGCGACGGCGGCAGCGGCGGCAGCGGTCGCGGGTGCCGCGACGTCTCCGAGGCGGCGGAGCGCCTGCGCGGCGACGGCACCGGCCGAGCCGTGCAGCGTCACCTCCGGCAGGCCGGGGTGCCGGAGGGCCGCGCGGATGCGTTCGGCGACGAGTTCGTAATGGGTGCAGCCCAGGACGACGGTCCTTACCTCCCGGGGTGTGCGGATCGCCGCTGCCTCGACGGCGCGGTCGATGCCCGCCTCGTCGGCGTGCTCCACCGCGTCCGCGAGCCCCGGGCACGGCACCTCGGTGACGTCGACCGAGGCGGCGAAGGTACGGATGAGGTCGCGCTGGTAGGGGCTTCCCGTGGTGGCGGGAGTGGCCCAGATCGCGACGGGCCCGCCACCGGCCGCCGCCGGCTTGATCGCGGGGACCGTGCCGATGACGGGGAGTCCGGGCTCCAGGGACGCGCGCAGCGCGGGCAGGGCGTGCACCGACGCGGTGTTGCAGGCGACGATCAGCGCGTCGGGCCGGTGCGCGGCGGCGGCGCGGGCGACGGTGAGCGCGCGCTGGACGACATCGTCCGGCGTACGGGGTCCCCACGGCATGCCGACGGGGTCGGAGGAGAGCACGAGACCGGCGTCCGGCCGGAGCCGGCGCAGGGCGGCAGCCGCGGCGAGCAGCCCGAGACCGGAGTCAATCAACGCGATCTTCACCCGGTCACCATAGACGACCGCTCTTGCGGTCCCGCCGATGTGGGGCAGACTGCCGCGAATGAGCGCCATTGCCTGGATCGCCGCGGCCTCTCTCGCCGCGTGGGGCTTTCTGCTGCTGGGTCAGGGGTTCTTCTGGCGTACGGATCAGCGGCTGCCGCCGCGTGAGGCTCCGCCCGCGTGGCCGTCCGTCGCCGTGGTCGTGCCCGCGCGGGACGAGGCGGAGATGCTGCCGGTGAGTCTGCCGTCGCTGCTGGCCCAGGACTATCCGGGGCGGGCTGAGATCTTCCTCGTCGACGATTCCAGCACGGACGGCACGGGCGCCCTGGCCCGGGAGTTGGCCGGCCGGCTCGGCGGACTTCCACTGACGGTGGTCTCCCCGCCGGAGCCGGCGCCCGGCTGGACGGGGAAGCTGTGGGCGCTGCGTCACGGCATCGAACAGGCGCGGGTGGGCGAGCCCGACTACCTCCTCCTTACGGATGCCGACATCGCGCATGAGCCGGACAGTCTGCGTGAGCTGGTGGCCGCCGCGCGGACGAACGGTCTCGACCTGGTCTCCCAGATGGCGCGGCTCCGGGTGGCGAGCGCGTGGGAGCGGCTGATCGTGCCCGCCTTCGTCTACTTCTTCGCTCAGCTGTATCCGTTCCGCCGGGTCAACAAGCCGCGTGCCCGGACGGCGGCTGCGGCCGGCGGCTGTGTGCTGCTGCGGACGGAGATGGCCGTACGGGCGCGGATCCCCGACTCCATCCGGCAGGCCGTGATCGACGATGTGTCGCTGGCCCGCACGGTGCGGAAGGCCGGGGGCCGGATCTGGCTCGGTCTCGCGGAGCGGGTGGACAGCGCGCGCCCGTATCCGCGGCTGACCGACCTGTGGCGGATGGTGGCGCGCAGCGCGTACGCCCAACTCCTGCACAGTCCGGTGCTGCTGGCCGGCACGGTGGCCGGGCTCGGTGTCGTCTATCTGGCGCCACCCGTGGGGGCGTACGCGGGCCTGTCGGGCGGTGACACGCCGGCCGGTCTGCTGGGCGGCGCCGCGTGGGCGGTGATGGCCGGCACGTACCTGCCGATCCTGCGCTACTACCGGCAGTCGCTCTGGCTCGCTCCCCTGCTGCCCTTCACCGCTCTGCTCTACCTCCTGATGACCGTCGATTCGGCCGTGCGGCACTACCGGGGCCGCGGTGCGGCCTGGAAGGGGCGTACGTACGCCCGTCCGAAGGCCGCACCGGAGCGTTGACCCGATCGGCGCGAGGACCCGGGTCACTTACGGCCGGGCGTCCAGTTCATGCCCCAGCCGTAGGCGTAGTCGATGGTGCGCTGCGGGCTGACGCCTCGTTCCGGCACGAGGAATCGCGCTTCGCGCTGGACGAGGAGATCGGAGCCGGTATTGGTGATCAATGCCAGCGAGCAGACGGTGGAGGGAACTGTGCACTCGCCGAGCGAGAAGTCGATCGGGGCGCCGTTCTGCGGCTGGAGGGTCACCGTCGCGTCGAGATCGGCGAAGCTGCGCGCGCCTTCGTAGATCGTCACGAAGATGACGACGCGGCGCAGTTGGTGCTTGTGGTCGAGGTTGATGCTGAGATTCTCGCCGTTCGCCGAACCTCCGGTGCGGTCGTCGCCGTCGAGATGGATGAACGGCGGCTGGTGAAGCGCTCCGAAGGCATTACCGAGTGCCTGGACGACGCCTTTGCGGCCGTCGGTCAGTTCATAGAGCGCGCACAGGTCGAGGTCGAGATCGCCGTGCATGGCGACGGCGCGGCCCAGCTTGGCGCCCCAGCCCTTGAACTGCTTGCGTACCTGCCAGGTGAGGTTGACGCGCATCTCACCGGAGTTGCCGCCCTGCTTGGACAGGGAGACGGACGGTGCGTCCTTGGTCAGCGTGACCTTGCTGAGCCGCACGGGCGCCGGGGCGGCGGCGGGGGGAGCGGGCGGCGCCGGCGGTGCGGGGGGTGTGTACCTGGGCGGGGCGGGGGCCGCGGCCGGAGCCGGCCTGGCGGGGGCCACGGGCGCGGGGGCCGCCCGCTGCGGCTCGTCGACGCTGATGCCGAAGTCCGTTGCCAGGCCTTCGAGTCCACTGCTGTAGCCCTGGCCGACCGAGCGGAACTTCCAGGCGCCCTGCCGGCGGTAGAGCTCGCCGAGGACGAACGCCGTCTCGACGGTCGCGTCCTGGCTGTCGTACCGCGCGATCTCGGCGCCCGACGTCGCGTCGAGGACGCGTACGTACAGACCGGGCACCTGCCCGAAGTTGCCGCCGTCCGCCGACGCGGAGACGACGATCCGGTCGATGTCGGCCTCCACGCGCGCCAGGTCGACGGACACGGTGTCCGTCACCGTGCCGGGGCCGGTGCCTTTTCCGTCGTACCGCACCGCCCCCGACGCGTGCGACGGCTGGTTGTAGAAAACGAAGTCCGCGTCCGATCGGACCTTTCCGGCCTTCAGCAGGAGCGCCGAGGCGTCGACGTCCGGCGTCCCGGGCGCTGAACGCCATCCCAATTCGACACGCACGCTCGGTGCCGCGACCGGAACATTGGCTCCTTTAAGCATGGACATGCTCGCCCCCATCGAGAGTCTGTTGACCCAGAGTTTTCCGTTGCGCCAAACCTAATCGCTGAAGCGGCCATCGCGCCCGTGCGGACCGACGAGTAACCCCTCTGGAGCTTGCCCTTTACACGATCACAACGCGGCCGGACGACCGATTTTCCCAAGTTCGCTCGCATTGGGGATCCGAAGTGGCCCAGAGCTCCCGAAAGAACCCACTAATCGGACTCCCCAACCGGCACATCGTGGGCTTAACTTATGTTCCATGACCTCCCCCCGCGCCACCTACGGCGGCGGTTACTACACCGCGCCGTCGTTCCCGGACACCCCGATCTACGACTCACTGGTCGCGGAGCGGGGCACGCCTCAGATCGCCCCGATCCGAGTGCCTTCCGCCTACGACACCGGCAGCAGCTATCAGAGCAACAGCTATCTGCCGGCGCTGCCTTCGGCGCTACCCGCCCTCCCGGCAGCTCCTTCGCAGCCCACACCGTCGTACGGCGGGTACCAGCCGCAGCCGGCGCAGCACCCCGCGCCGCTGCAGCACGCACCGGCGCCCTACATTCCGCAGCAGGCTCCGCCGCCCCGCGGCTACCAGGGCGACCAGCAGCCCTACCCGGCCCAGCAGCAGCCACAGCAGCCGCGTCCTCAGCAGCCCCGGCCGCCGCAGCAGCAGCAACGGCCGGCCTCACCGACGGGGTACGAGGCCATGCGGCCCGCCGCACCGCGTCCGGCGCCCGCGCCTGCGCAGCAGTACGACGACCCCTACAACCGGCCCTACCAGAGCCGGGGTTACTGACACCGGGGCGGCCCTGGACGGCCGCGAGGAGAGGGAGCAGGGCAGGGCGCAGGCGTCACCCGGGGGTGGAGGTCCGGCTGCCAACTCGCCCGCGCGCCACCGCCGACCCGATCCGACCCGTCGAACCGAGGGGTGATTTCGCTCTCCCTTCGGCCCTTTTGTGCGTGCGGAGCCTCCCACAGGGCTAAGACGGACAAAGGAAGGGGAACGGACGGAACCGGAAGGGGCGCGGCACGATGCGAGCGGTCGTGGGACTGCGGCGCTGGCGGCACAACCCGCTGCGTAGAAAGACCGATCTTGTCGAGGCATGGGTGGCGCTCGCCGCCCTCCTCCTGATGATCCTCGCCGTGCCTGCGATCGGCTGGCTCTCGGGCTCCCTCACCGACGGCGCGTTCCGCCGGACGATCCAGGCCCAGCACGAGGAACGCCATCGCACACAGGCCCTGGTGCTCCGCCATGCCTCCGCGCCCGCCCGGGTGACGTTCGATCCCGAGACCTCGGCCGCGCGCGACACCGGCCGGCCCGTGATCGCCAAGTGGACGGCACAGGACGGCAGTCGGCGGACCGGCGTCGTCCGTTCGGCGCCGGCGCGCATCCGGCCTGGCGAGACGTTCCCGGTCTGGACGGACGGCGAAGGGCGGCTCGCCGGGCGTCCGCTGGACCTCACCACCGCCCGTACGCACGCGGTGCTGGCGGGCCTCGGGGTCGCCGCTGTCGCCGCCGGTCTGGTCGAGGCCGGCCGGCGGCTGATCGTGTGGAAACTGAATCAGCGCCGGTACGCGCGCCTCGACATCGCCTGGGCCAAGGCCGGTCCCGACTGGGGCCGTACGGGCGCGGGCAGCTGAACACGGAGGCCAGGCGGCACTTCTCCCGGTGGCCCGAACCACCGCGGGAACCGCTCTTGGGTCAACTCACCGGTGCCGCGCGCGCTACGGTGGTGCGACCCCGGTCCTCTGTGACGGCCGGGACATCTTCGAACCGACCCGGAAGCGGGTCCGGTCGGCACAGACGCGCAGGCGCACAAGGTGGGGACAGAACAACACCATGGCACAGGGCACCGTCCAGGTGACGCACACCGGCACCTCGCGTTGGCGCCGCCGTACCGGCGAATACGCCTCTCTCGCCGCGGCCCTGGAGGCCGCGAGCGACGGAGACATACTCACCGTCGCGCCGGGCACCTACCGGGAGAATCTCGTCGTCACGCGCGCCGTCACACTGCGCGGGCCCGAGGGCTCGGCTGGCTCGGTGCGGATCGCGCCGCCGGACGGCGTGCCGCTGACGGTGCGCGCCTCGGCGACCGTCCACGACCTGCATGTGGAGGGCCAGGACACGACCGCGCCCGCGCTGCTCGTGGAGGACGGCACCCCGGAGCTGACGGACCTTCGGGTCGTCACCCGCTCGGCCGCCGGAATAGAGGTGCGCGGCGCCGCGCGGCCGACCGTCCGCCGCTGCACCGTCGACAATCCCGCCGGGGTCGGTGTGGCCGTACTCGACGGCGCCGGCGGGGTCTTCGAGGACTGCGAGGTGGTCGCGGCCGGGCAGTCGGGCGTCTCCGTACGAGGCGGAGCGCACCCCCGGCTCGAACGGTGCCGGATCCACCACGCGTCGGGCGGCGGACTGACCGTCACCGGTGAGGGCAGCGGTCTGGAGGCGGTCGGCTGCGAGGTGTACGAGATCAAGGGCACCGGTGTGCAGATCGCCTCGCGCGCCGCCGCCCATCTCACCGACTCCAGCGTCCACCGCACGTCGGCGGACGGCATCACGCTCGACACGGACGCGGTGCTGACGCTCTCCGACTGCGACATCCATGACATCCCGGAGAACGCGGTCGATCTGCGCTCCCGCTCCGTACTGACGCTGACCCGCTCCACGGTGCGGCGCTTCGGCCGCAACGGTCTGTCGGTCTGGGACCCGGGCACCCGGGTGGACGCCAACCAGTGCGAGATACACGACAGTACGGGCGACTACCCGGCGGTCTGGGTGAGCGACGGGGCGACGGTGGTCCTCGACTCGTGCCGCGTGCACGACGTACCGGACGCGCTGTTCGTCCTCGACCGGGGATCGCGCGCGGACGTGGTGGACAGCGACCTCTCCCAGGTGCGTAACACCGCCGTCTCGGTGAGCGACGGCGCGACGGCTCAGCTCGACGACTGCCGGATCAGGGAGGCGGCCACCGGCGCGTGGTTCCGTGACCACGGCAGCGGTGGCACGCTCAACTCCTGCACCATCGACGGCGCGCAGACCGGTGTCATCGTCACCAAGGGCGCCGACCCCACTATCGAGCGCTGCACGATCACCTCGCCCGCCGAGGCCGGTTTCTACGTCTCCGCCGAGGGGCGGGGCACGTTCCACGACTGCCGGGTGACGGGCAGCGGCGGTTACGGCTTCCATGTGATGGACGGCTGCCGTACGACGCTGACGCGGTGCCGCACCGAGCGCTGCGCGCGCGGGGGTTACGAGTTCCCCGACAGCGCCGCGCCGGGCGCCGATGGCCCCGGGGCCGGGCCGACCGTGGAGGACTGCACCAGCGACGAGAGCGGTGTGCTGGTCGCCGCCCCGCAGCCGGCCGCCGTGCTGACGGCCACCCAGACGACCGGGCTGCTGAGCGGGGTCCCGGCGCAGAGCGCCGCGCCCGCGCCGGACGCGCCTCCGGCCGAGCCGGTACGGGAACCGGGCAAGGTCCTCGGTGAACTCGACGCGCTGGTCGGCCTGGAGAGCGTCAAGCGCGAGGTCCGCGCCCTGACCAACATGATCGAGGTCGGCAGGCGCAGGCAGCAGGCCGGGCTCAAGGCCGCGTCCGCCCGCCGCCATCTGGTCTTCACCGGCTCCCCCGGTACCGGCAAGACGACGGTGGCCCGGCTGTACGGCGAGATCCTGGCCTCGCTCGGGGTGCTGGAGCGCGGTCATCTCGTGGAGGTCTCCCGGGTGGACCTGGTGGGTGAGCACATCGGCTCCACCGCGATCCGTACGCAGGAGGCCTTCGACCGGGCGCGTGGCGGTGTGCTGTTCATCGACGAGGCGTACGCGCTGTCGCCCGAGGACTCGGGGCGCGACTTCGGGCGTGAGGCGATCGACACGCTGGTGAAGCTGATGGAGGACCACCGGGACGCGGTGGTGGTGATCGTCGCCGGGTACACGGTGGAGATGGAGCGCTTCCTCGCGGTCAACCCCGGTGTGGCGTCCCGTTTCTCACGCACCATCACCTTCAACGACTACGAGGCGGACGAACTGCTGCGGATCGTGGAGCAGCAGGCCGACGAGCACGAGTACCGGCTGGGTGCGGGCACCGCCGAGGCTCTGCTCAAGTACTTCGCCGTCCTGCCCAAGGGGCCGGCGTTCGGCAACGGCCGCACCGCGCGCCAGACGTTCGAGTCGATGGTGGAGCAGCACGCGAGCAGGGTCGCCCAGCTGCCGGAGACCAGCACGGACGACCTGACGCTCCTCTACGCGGACGATCTGCCCGAACTCCCCTGACTCCGGGCGCCCTTCCCTTGCCTGTCCTTCGCGCCGTCGCGCTGCGCGGGCAGTGCGGGCGGCAGCCGGTCGAGCAGCGCCGCGCGCTCCTCGGCGAATACGGGATCGGCCTGGTACTTGGAGTGGCCGAGGATCGGTTCGGGCAGCGGGTGGCGCTCCGTACGGCCGTAGGCGAGCGGGTCCTTGAGCGGCCCCCGGTCCACGGCCGGTCCTTCGCCCTCGCCGTCCGCGTCCAGCCGGACCGGGCCGCCGATCGGGTCGGTGGCGCGCCACAGATTGCGCCAGCAGTGCACCCCCCTGCCCAGATCGCCGAGGGGCGCGGCACCGAAGTAGGCGGGGAACCAGCGGCCGTACAGCCGCTCCAGCGGTGATCCGTACGTCAGCAGCGCCACCTGGTGGCGTGTGCCCTCGCGCAGTTGCCAGACGGCGGCGGCGGCCAGCACGCTGCCCTGCGAATGGCCGGAGATGACGAGGCGTCCGCCGGTGCGGGCGGTCCATGAGGCCATCCGCCAGGTGAGGTCGGGTACGGCGCGTTCCGCGTAGCACGGCGGCGCGAAGGGGTGCGAGGCGCGCGGCCAGAAGGTGCCGACGTCCCAGAGGATGCCGATGGTGCGCCGGGCGGAGGCGTCGCGGTAGGCGCGCCGGCCCCAGGTCACGAAGAGGATGAAGCCGAAGCCGATCAGCCAGGAGCCGAGCGCCTGCGCGGTGTCGGCGATCGACTGGATCAGCGCGGGTCCGCCCTCGGCGGCCCGGCCCGGCACGTCCCCGCTCAGCCAGGCGCCGACGACGGCGCCCGCGCCGAGCAGGAGTGTGGCACCGGAGACTATTCCGACCAACCAGGGTGCGGCGTCGGTGAGTTGGGCGCGGGCACGGGTGCCGGCGATCCGGCGGCTGCGGATGGAGTCCGGGGTGACCTTCGCGTCCGGCGACCCGTACTCCGCCTCCACGACCGGCGCGAGGCGGCGGCCGGTGAGCACGGTGCGTACGGCGAGGACGACGACCGGGATCACCAGGAGCACCAGCAGGACGGGGATGACGGCCGCCTGCCAGCTCAGCAGCACCGGCGGTCCGACGATCGCCCCCTCCCCCATGCCCGGTGTCCCCGGCCCGTCGAGCCAGTCGGCGACCCGCTGGGCCACGCCACCGGTCATCACCCCGGCCAGGGCGCAGGCCAGCATGGCGACGGCGGGCCCGCCGAGGCCGGACAGCGCGATCCTGGCGTGCGGGGCGCGCCGGTGCAGGGAGAAGGCCGCCGCCGCGAGAGCGACGACGAGGACGCCCTGGGCGATCATCAGCACCGGGAAGGTGACTGCGCCGGGCAGAGTGCCGGATGAGACCCAGTCGGGGCGGGACCAGGCCGCGTACACCACCGCGACGCCGACCAGGGCGAGAGAGACGGCGGGCAGCCGGCTGATGAGCGCCTTGTCGAGCGTGCCGTCGCGTTTGCGCTCGCTGCGGCCCCTGCTGCACACCACCCAGAGCACAACGAGCGCACCGGCGACGAGAGTTGCCTGGAGCAGCCAGCCGGCCACCTCACGGGTCGCGCCGGCGGCGCCACGGTCGTAGCGGGCGGTGGCGCCGGTGACCGCGCCCGCGACGGTGAGGAATCCGGCGGCGGTGTGCGCGGCGCGCAGGCGGGCGACGAGCCGGCGGCCGTACCAGAAACCGGGCCTGGCGAGCGCGGGCCGGTAGGCGTCCCTGGCCTCCGTGGTGCCGGGGGCGCCGGGGGTGTTGACGACCTCCGGGTCCGGCTCCTTCCTGCCCGCGCCCGGACCGGCGTCGGTCGCGTCCGTCGGCGGGCGCTGGGCCTCGTACGCGCTCCAGGTCCGGTTGGACAGATACCACAGGAGGCCCACCAGCGCGGTCGGTACCAGAGCGGCCAGCGCCAGCCGGCGGCCGGGCTGCGCCCACCAGCCGTCCCCCGTGGCGGACAGGAAGCCCAGCCAGGACCGCTCGTCCGCGCAGCCGGCGGAGCCCGCACACTGCCAGGCCACCAGGTCGAGCGCGACCTCGCAGGCGGCGGCGGTCAGCAGCACGGTGAGCGTGAGGGCGAGCAGCCGCACGAGCACCCCGTACAGCCGCTGGGTCCTGCCGAGTCCGTTGGTCGCCGGGCGCATCCAGTGCGCGAGGTTGACGACCATGAAGGGAAGCAGCAGGAGCCACAGGGCGCGACTGGCGTTGCCGGAGGTGAGGTTGGACCAGCAGTACGCCTCGGGCACCGGCCCGTTCTCGTACCGCTCGGGGTGGGCCTCGGCGTCCTCGTCATCGGGGCGCCGGTAGATCGCCGCCGTCTCGTCGCCGGTGATCCGGACCGTGTTCGGATCGGAGAGCATCTCCTGCGGGGTGGCGCCGCCGACGCCGTGGACCAGCAGTTCGAGCGCGGCGCCGCCGCTGGGGTCGGCGGTGGGCTCAGAGGACACGTCGATGACTCGCTCTCAGGTGATGTCCGGCGGGGGTGATGTCCGGCGGGTGGTGTCCGGCGGGTGGTGTCCGCCCCAAGGGGGTGTCCCCGGGCCGGGGCGGGCCGACACCTGCGTACGGGGCCCAACAGCGTGGGAAGATGAGGAGCCCTGATGATCAGCTGAGTACGGCGCCCGCGCACGACGCCGACGTGGAAGGACAGGCCCCGGTGGTGAGCGACAACCAGAATCTCCTCGCGGAACAGCGACGGGCCCTGATCCTCGACGAGGTGCGCCGGCGCGGGGGTATCCGCGTCAACGAGCTGACGCGCAAGCTCAATGTCTCCGACATGACGGTCCGCAGGGACCTCGACGCGCTCGCCCGGCTCGGCGTCATCGAGAAGGTGCACGGCGGCGCCGTCCCCGTGGTCGAGGCGAGCACTCACGAGCCGGGCTTCGAGGCCAAGTCGGAGCTTGAGCTGAGCGCCAAGGAGGACATCGCGCGGGCCGCGGCAGCCATGGCGGTGCCCGGCCGGGCGATCGCCCTGTCCGGCGGTACGACCACATACGCGCTGGCGCACCATCTGCTGGACGTGCCCGATCTGACGGTCGTGACGAACTCCGTGCGGGTCGCGGACGTGTTCCATGCCGCGCAGCCGGCGGGTACGTCGGGCGGTCACCGCGCGGGCGCGGCCACCGTCGTGCTCACGGGAGGGGTCCGCACGCCATCGGACTCGCTGGTCGGCCCGGTCGCCGACCAGGCGATCCGCTCGCTCCACTTCGATGTGCTCTTCCTGGGGGTGCACGGGATCTCCGCCGAGGCCGGTCTGTCGACCCCGAATCTGGCCGAGGCGGAGACGAACCGCCGTTTCGTGCGGTCGGCGCGCCGGGTGGTGGTCGTGGCCGATCACACCAAGTGGGGGACGGTGGGCCTGAGTTCGTTCGCGACGCTGGACCAGGTCGACACCCTTGTCACGGACGCGGGGCTGTCGCCCGAGGTGCGCGAGGAGATCACGGAGCATCTCCCCGGGCTGGTGGTCGCCGGGGAGCCGGCGGACCGGTGACCGTCTTCCGGGTCGCCCGCCGTACGTCCCTGCCCGCCGACGAGGCCTGGCGACGGATCACCGACTGGCCGGCGCACGGCCACCGGGTGCCGCTGACGCGGACGCTCGTGCGGACGCCGGGGCCGACGGCCGCGGGAACGGTGTTCGTGGCGCGTACGGGGCTCGGGCGCGTGCGGTTCGACGACCCGATGGAGGTCGTGCGCTGGGTGCCGCCGGCGGCCGGGAGCACCGGCCACTGCCGGCTGGAGAAGCGGGGCCGGGTGATCACGGGGTGGGCCGAGATCGAGGTCATGGAGACGGAAACCGACACGGGGACGGATGCCTCGTCGGAGGCCGGCGGGCGCACGCTGGTGCGCTGGTCGGAGGAGCTGCGCGTCGGCTTCCTCCCCCGCTTCCTCGACGGCCTGACCGCGCGGGCGGGACGTGTCGTCTTCGGCCGGGTGGTCGACGGGCTGCTGCGCGGCGGGGCCTCCGGGCCCTGAGTGCTGACGGAGCGTAGGCTCCGGCCGTACGACCGGCCGTCGATCTCCCTGGGGCGTGATGTTCATGGCAGTCCGTCAGCTGCGTGCCGTCGACGCCGGGTTCGCGGAGTCCGCGCCCCTGCGGCTGGTGTTCGGCGGTGAGATGAGCGCGCCGCCCGGCGCCGTGTACCGGGCGCTGGCCGAGGAGACCGAGGCGTGGCCCCGGTGGTTCACGCCCGCGACCGCGGCGCGGCAGACGCCCGGCGGACATGAGATCCGCCTGCGGATGGGCGGGAAGTTCACCGAGACGATTCGCGTCGCCGAGCCGGACGTCCGCTACGCCTACCGGGTCGACACCTCGAACATGCCCGGTCCGCTGGCCGGTCTTGAGGACTGGCGGCTGACTCCCGCCGGTACCGGTACGCGGGTGAGCTGGACGTTCGCGGCGGACGGCAGCAAGCCCTTCCTCCTCTTCCTGCGGGCGTTCCGCCCGGGAATGGCACGCGCGTTCACCGTGTCCCTGCGCCGGCTGGACCGCCGGCTGGGCGCGTCGCCGGCCGGCTGACCGAGCCTTCTACACCGGCCAGACGCCCGTCCGCAGGAAGTCCTCGATCGTGCCGGTGTACGGCGCGATGCCGATGCCCTGCGCGGCCAGCCAGTCGTCCGAGTAGTACTTGTCGAGATAGCGCTCGCCCGGGTCGCAGATCAGCGTCACCACACTGCCCCTGCGGCCGTCGGCCACCATCTCGGAGACGATCTTCAGCGCGCTCCACAGCCCGGTGCCCGTCGAACCGCCCGCCTTGCGGCCGATGTTGCGCTCCAGCAGGCGTACGGCGGCGATGCTCGCCGCGTCCGGCACCTTCATCATCCGGTCGATGGCTCCGGTCACGAAGCTCGGTTCCATCCGCGGTCTGCCGATGCCCTCGATCCGGGAGCCCCGGTCGCCGCTCGCCTGGGGGTCGCGGCGCGTCCAGCCGTCGAAGAAGCAGGAGTTCTCCGGGTCGGGGACGCAGATCATGGTGTCGTACTGCATGTAGCGCACGTACCGGGCGATGGTCGCCGACGTGCCGCCGGTGCCCGCGGTCGCCACGATCCACGCGGGCTCCGGGTAGCGCTCCAACCGCAGCTGCTGGTACATCGATTCGGCGATGTTGTTGTTGCCCCGCCAGTCGGTGGCCCGCTCCGCGTACGTGAACTGGTCCATGTAGTGCCCGCCGGTCTCGGCCGCGAGGTTCGCCGACTCCTCGTACATCCTGCGCGAGTCGTCCACGAAGTGGCAGCGCCCGCCGTGGAATTCGATGAGGCGGCACTTCTCGGGGCTGGTGGTGCGCGGCATGACCGCGATGAACGGGACGCCGATGAGCTTCGCGAAGTACGCCTCCGAGACCGCGGTCGAGCCGCTGGACGCCTCGATGACGGGCTTCCCGGGGCGGATCCAGCCGTTGCAGAGCCCGTACAGGAACAGCGAGCGGGCGAGGCGGTGTTTGAGGCTCCCGGTCGGGTGGGTGGACTCGTCCTTCAGATACAGGTCGATGCCCCACCGCTCCGGCAGCGGGAAGAGCAGGAGGTGGGTGTCGGCCGAGCGGTTGGCGTCGGCCTGGACCTTGCGTACGGCCTCTTTGAGCCAGGCCCGGTACGCGGGGTCGCCGCGGTTCACGTCGATGGTCTGCTGCCGCTCCGTCATGCGCGCCGTCCTTCGTCCCGCCGGTGCCCGTCCCGGCGCAACAGTAAGCCCTCGACCTGCGCAAACGGTTCCTTTGGGTATCCATAGCCGCGCCTTGGACACGGGCCCGCCGGGCGGCGGGCGGCAGTTCGGGCCGGCTGTCGGCCCGCCATCGACGTGGCGTCGATATGCTGTTGATGTGTACTCGGTGTGTCGTCGGCGAGCTCGGGGGAAGTCGCTCTGGCGTCCACGCGTCGAGTTGTGCAGACTTCACTGCAGGGAGCAGCACGAAGGGGGCGGATCAGCCATGGCGGAGCCGGAGTTCAGTGCCAGCGGCGTCGAGATAGAGCGCTGGCCCCGCTCGCTCACCAAAGCGGGCCGGGTGCTCATCCAGGACGGCAGACTGGCGCTTCTGACCAGCTACGGGCGGGTCATCGACAGCGCGCCGCTGCGGGCGGTGCACGCGGGCAAGCCGTGGTTCCGGGGTGACGACAGCACGGTGGCGACCGTGAACGGCACGCGCTACCGGCTGACCATGGGCGGGGACGGCCGGCGCCCGGAGGGCCGGCTGCTGGCGGGGCGCTTCCTGGAGACCGTACGCAGGGCGGGTACGGCGAAGACCTGACGCCGGGCGCCGCGAGTTGCGGTCCTGTAGCACATGGTTCACTCTGGTGTACATCACTCAGGGTGAACCGGTGGTGACGCTGCGATCCAGCCCCGCCGGGCACGACAGCAGCGAGCCTCGCGAGTGAGCTGCTGGATTTGATCTCATGCCTTCTTCCGGACCTCAATCGGGGAGTCGCAGCCGTGATCAGCCAGCCGAACAGGCAGTGCACGGTGGAGCTCCAGGCCCTGCCGTCGCGGATCCGCCAGGTCCGCAGAATCGTTTCCGCGCAATTGCGCTACTGGCAGCTCGACCCACTCATCGACCAAGCCGCGCTCGGCGTGACCGAGCTGCTGACCAACGTCCACCGGCACGCACAGCCGGACAAGATGTGCACCGTCGACATCAGACTGCTGCTCGACCGGCTCACGGTCTCGGTCCATGACCACGACCCGCGCCTGCCGACCATCAGGGAGGCCGATCCGCTCGATGTGTGCGGGCGCGGACTCGCCCTCATCGAGGCGGTCAGCGAGAGCTGGGGGGTGCGCGCGGAGGGTGACGCGGGAAAGGTCATCTGGTTCACGCTGCCCGCCCCGTCGGGCGCCGCTCCGCCGCGGCACCGGCTGTACGGCGCCACGACCGACGGACCCTTCTCGCCGGGTTCCCCGGCGGGCGGCCCCTTCACGGGCTTCCGGACCGTGACCGGGAAACGCGAACACACCGCCGCCCGGTCGGCCGTCGTCGGCTGACCGGGCGGGGGCGCACCACGCCTTGCCGAGGCGTCACCGCGTCACTCGGTGGCGATGGCGCGCAGTACGTCCAGCCGTGCCGCCCGGCGCGCGGGCCGCCAGCCGGCGACGGCTCCGGCCGTGACGCCTACGACCCCGACGATCACCAGCTGCGCCGGCGGCACGGCGAAGGCGAAGGGGGTGTCTCCCGCGCCCTCCGCCGCCTTGACGACGACCCAGCCGAGCAGCCCGCCGAGTGCCAGTCCGCCCGCCGTACCGAAGGCGGCCACCAGCACCGACTCCCAGCGGACCATCGCCCGCAGTTGCGCCCTGGTCTGGCCGACCGCGCGCAACAGGCCCAGTTCCCTGGTGCGTTCGTGGACGGCGAGGGTGAGGGTGTTGGCGATGCCCAGGAGCGCGATGACCACGGCGAGGGCGAGCAGCGCGTAGATCAGCGTGAGCATCATGTCGATGGCTCCCGCGGAGGTCTCGGCGTACTCGTCGCGCGTCTGGACGTCCGGGTTGCCGAACGGCGCCGCCGCCTTCTCCACGGCGGCCGTCGCCTCGGCGGCGGGCACACCGTCCGCGAAGGTGACGGAGACGAGGGTGTCGGCGTCCTGGGTACGGTGCGGGGCCCAGGCCGCGCGGGTGATGACGTAGTCGCCCGCGAGTTCCGACCGCTCGTAGACGGCCCTGACCGTGAAGGTCTCCTTCCGGCCGTCGGTGAAGGTGAGTTGGGTCGTACCGCCGGTCCGCAGGTTCCTCTCGTCGGCCTGCGGGCGCGACACGGCGATGCCGTTGGTGCCGAATCCGTCGAACGAGCCGTCCACCGACCCGAGATCGAAGCCCTTCGCGAGTGCGACCGGGTCGGTGACGGTCAGCTGACGGCCGTCCCCGTCGACCTCGGCCACTCCCCTGCCGAGCCCCACGGCCGAGTCCACTTCGGGGAGTTCGGCCAGGGCCGGCGTGAGGCCGGGGCTCAGCCCGCTGCCGCCTCCGCCCAAGGCCGGCACACTGATCGCGAGGTCTCCCGCGAAGGATCGGGACACCGTCTGGTCCATCGTCGCCTTCAGCGAGGCGCCGAAGACCGTGAACAGGGACACCACGGCGACCCCGATCATCAGCGCGGTGGCGGTCGCCGCCGTGCGCTTGGGGCTGCGCAGGGCGTTGCGCTTGGCCAGGGCGCCCGGGACACCGCGCAGCCGGTCCAGCGGCCCGCCCAGGAGCCGTACGGCGTAGGAGGAGGCCACCGGGCCGAGCACCACGAAGGCGGCGAGGGCGAGGACGGCGCCCGTTCCGGCGAGCGGGAGGGACGGTGCGGCGAAGACGCCGGCCAGGATCGTGCCGATCCCGGCCAGGCCCAGCGCCGTACCGACGACCGCCCTGGTCCTGGAGGCGCCCGAGTCGTCCACGGCCGTCTCGCGCAGCGCGGCCAGCGGTGCCGTGCGCCCGGCCCGTACGGCGGGCAGGAGCGCCGAGCCGAGACAGACGATCAGGCCGACGGCGAGCGGCAGCAGCATCGAGAGCGCGCTGATCACCAACGGCCCCTCGGGGAAGGGGAATCCGATGACCGGGAACAGTGCCCGCAGCCCGGCGGCGATACCGGTCCCGCCGAGCAGCCCCACGGCCGAAGCGACCAGCGCGACGGCGCTCGCCTCGGCGAGCGTGGCGCCCACGACCTGGCGGCGGGAGGCACCGAGCGCGCGCAGCAGCGCGTTCTCGCGGGTGCGCTGGGCCACCACGATGGCGAAGGTGTTGTGGATGGAGAAGGTCGCGACGAGCAGCACGATGCAGGAGAAGACGAGAAGGAGCGTGGTGAACAGGCTCAGGAACTGGCCGGAGATCATTTCCTGGTTCTCGTCGGCGGACTCCTGTCCGGTGATCGCCTCCACGCCGGACGGCAGGACCGTCCGCAGGGAGTCCACGAGTTCCTCCTGGCCGGTGCCGGGACCGGCGCGCACCTGGATGCTCGCCGCCTCGCCGGGCCTCGGCGTGAGGTACTTCTCCGCGTCGGCCCTGGTCATACCTGTGTAGGTGACCTGGGCCATGCCGTCCTCGCCGCCGAAGGTCGACAGGCCGACGACCGTCACCCGTACGGGGTCGGGGGTGCGGAGCACGGTGGTGTCGCCGATCCTCAGCCCGCCGGCCTCGGCGGCGCCGCGGTTGACGACGACCTCACCGCTCTTCTCCGGCAGCCTGCCGTCGGCGAGCTGGTACGGGTTGAGCCGGTCGTCGTCGATCCAGTTGCCGGCGACGGTGGGCGGGCCCTGGCCGCCGACGGGCTCGCCGTCGGAGCCGACCAGCTGTCCGGCGCCTTCGATCTTGGGCGCGACGGCCGCGACGCCGGGAACCCGCTCGATCGTCCCGATCAGGCCGGTGTCGACCGGCTCACGGGTGCCGAGCGCGTCGCCGGGCACCGTCACCACGTCGGCGCCGCGGACGACGGCGTCGGTGCCGCCCGCCGCGTCGCCGAACATGGTGTCGAAGCTGCCGCGCAGGGTGTCGCCCATGACGAGAGTGCCCGTCAGGAAGGCCACGCCCAGCAGGACGGCGGTGAAGGTGCCGGCGAAGCGCCGCTTGTGCGCGCGGAGCGCGGAGACGCTGATACGCAACGAGGCACGGGTCCCGCTCATGACCGCGCCCCCGGGCCGCCGCTCGCGGACGTACCGCCGACGGGCGCGCCGGACGTCCTGGTGTCGAAGGCCTTCAGCCGGTCGAGCACCCGCTCGGCCGTCGGGTCGGGCACCCGGTCCACGAGGCGTCCGTCGGCGAGGAAGACGACCTCGTCCGCGTGGGCGGCGGCGACCGGGTCGTGCGTGACCATGACGACGGTGCGGTTCGTACGGCGCACGGTGCTGCCCAGCAGCCGCAGGACCTCCTCGCCCGAGCGCGAGTCGAGATTGCCGGTGGGCTCGTCGGCGAAGACGACGTCGGGGCTGCCCGCGAAGGCTCGGGCCACCGCGACGCGCTGCTGCTGGCCGCCGGACAGTTCGCTCGGGCGGTGGTGCAGACGGTCACGCAGACCGACGACATCGATGAGGGCGTCGTACCACTCGTCGTCCCGCGCGGCTCCGGCGAGGTCCATCGGGAGGGTGATGTTCTCGGCGACGGTCAGGGTCGGGATGAGGTTGAAGGCCTGGAAGACGAAGCCGACGCGCTCGCGGCGCAGCAATGTCAGCCTGCGGTCGTCCAGCGTGCTCAGGTCGGTGTCGCCGATGAGCGCGGAGCCGGAGGTGAGGGTGTCGAGTCCGGCCGCGCAGTGCATGAGCGTGGACTTGCCGGAGCCCGAGGGCCCCATGATCGCGGTGAAGCGGCCGGCCGGGAAGCCGACGCTCACCCCGTCCAGGGCCCGCACCTCCGTGTCGCCCCCGCCGTAGACCTTCACCGCGTCGACGACCCGGGCTGCGTACGCGGTGACGGTGGCCGCCGTGCTGGTGGCCGCCGTGGTGGCGGTCGCGGGGGTGGTCGTCACGCCGCACCGCCCTTGCCCGTACGGCCGAACTGCTCGTCCAGGACCGAGAGCCGGCGCCAGTACTCGTCCTCGTCGATCTCACCGGAGGCGAACCGC
The DNA here is from genome assembly GCF_042714995.1 of Streptomyces sp. NPDC058665. Lineage (NCBI taxonomy): Bacteria > Bacillati > Actinomycetota > Actinomycetes > Kitasatosporales > Streptomycetaceae > Streptomyces > Streptomyces sp. NPDC058665. Next base: position 20,741 of record NZ_JBHXRX010000058.1, on the reverse strand, counting down.
CGGCCCAGCATCGCGATCGGCGACTGCGCGTCCCGCGTGTCCCGCGGGTCCCGGGCGTCGCGTACGTCCCGTGCGTCCCGGCCGAAGCCGCCGGACCGCCAAGGGGGTCCACCCCGGCGTCCGCGCCAAACGGTACGGCGCAGGAGGGTGATGCCACCGACGATCACGGCTGCCCAGATGAGCGGGAACAGCAGGATCCAGGGGCCGGGTCCGCCACTGTGCGCAAGGGTGTTCATCCTGATCAACTCCTCGGTTCACGACTGTCGCGATGTGCTCTGTCGCTTCCGAGAGTCGCGCCGGGAGGGGGTTCGAGTCGTCGTACGGCCAGCGGCAGTACGGGTACCTCCCGGGGAGTACGCGGGCCCGTCCCGGCTGCTCCCCGCGACGGCCACCGGGGCGGGTTCAGCTCTCGTCGAGGTCCTTCAGGCGGCGGAACACCCGGCCCTCGTGGGCGAGACGGCCGACCAGCGCGCCTCCGTAGACGACGAATCCGACGCCGACGAGCCAGGACTGGACGACCAGGACGGTGCCGAACGGGCCGTACGTGACGGCGCTGGAGGCGATCAGCGGCGAGAAGACGAGCTGCGAGAAACCCCGCAGGCCGAGCATGCCGAGTGTGGTGGCCGCGGCGCCCGGCAGCAGCGCGATCCAGCGGACCCGCCCGCCGAGCAGCAGGCGCTGGGCGATCCAGAAGAACAGGAACGTGCCGATGACGTCCAGCACAACGACCACCAGGGCGCCGATGACGGGGTCGCCGGGGCTGGGGGTGTTGGTGAAGCCGAGCAGCGCGAGGACCAGCAGGGCGAGGAAGATGACATGGCGCCACATGGTGTGCCAGCGGGCGGTGGGCAGGTCCCAGACCTTCTCGTAGCCGGTCTGGACGGCGGAGCCGAAGGTCAGTCCGAAGACGGCGAGCGCGGCGAGACCGAAGGCGGTGGTGCGCTGGAGCGCCGTGTCGGGCACCCCGAACAATTTCTCGACCTGCGTCTGTGACTCGTGGGTGACGCCGATGGCCTGGCCGAGCCAGCGCGCGAAGCCCTGGCCGCTCGACGGTTCGGCCGCCGCGACCAGAACCAGCACGGGGACGAGGGTGAGGAAGCCGAGCGCCGCGAAACCCATGGCCCGGTGCATCAGCTCCATGTCGCGCCCCCGGCTCCAGGCGAGCCCGAGCGGCGAGGCACGCAGCCACCGGTCGAGGCGCCGGAACCAGCGCGGCGGGGGCGGCGCGGCGGGTTCCGCGCCGGACGGCTTCTCGGTCATAGGTGGTGACCTACCCGCGATGGGGTGGTGAACCGTCTGCGGTGCGGCCGGACGGGTGGCGGGCGGCGCGGGGGCTTCGAGCGCGGGTGTCCCCGCGGGCGCGGGGCTTCGGGACGTGGTCGTCCGGGTCCGCACCGGCTTCGCGGAGCCCGCTCAGGTCAGTGCGGCCAGCGGGTCGTCCAGGACGGGCTGCCAGGCCAGTTCGGCGGCGCCCACCAGGCTGTTGTGGTCGAGCGTGCACGCGAGGATCGGCACGCTTCCGCTGCGGCCCCACAGACTGCGGTCGGCGACGACGGCGCGCAGCCGGGCGGGGTCCGCGTCGAGCAGTTCGCGGTGCAGACCGCCGAGGATGACGCGGTCCGGGTTGAGGATGTTCACAAGTCCGGCGAGCCCGAGGCCGAGCCGGTCGATCAGCTCCTCGGCCGCCGCCCGTACGGTCCGGTCGGCGTACTCCGTACGGAGCAGGTCACGCGACTGCTCAAGCAGCGAGACCTCGGGGCCGGGGTCCCGGCCGGCCGCGTCGAGGAACGCCAGCGGGTCGGTCTCGACATCGAGACAGCCCCGGCTGCCGCAATGGCAGGGCCTGCCCTCGGGGTTGACGGTCAGATGGCCGACCTCCAGCGCGAGTCCCGAACTGCCTGTGTGCAGACGGCCGTCCACAACGAGCGCGCCGCCGACGCCGCGATGTCCCGTGGCGACGCAGAGAAGTTGGGTGGCCCCCCGGCCCGCGCCGTGCCGGTGTTCGGCGAGTGCGGCCAGGTTGACGTCGTTGCCGGTGAAGGCGGGACCCTCGATGCCCGCGGCGCGCACCTGCTCGACGAAGAGGTCGCGTACGGGGGCGCCCGCCGGCCAGGCGATGTGCAGCGGGTTGAGCGCGGTGCCTTCCGGCTCGGCGACCGCCGAGGGGACGGCGAGACCGGCGCCGACGCAGCGCCGGCCGCTCTCGCGCAGCAGGGCGGCGCCCTCGGCGACGACCTCGCCGAGCACCTGGGCGGGGTCGGAGGAGACGGTGACGCAGCCGGGCGCGGTGGCGACCGTACGGCCGCCGAGGGCGACGAGTGCGGCGCGGAAACCGTCGGCGTGGACCTGGGCGGCGAGGACGACGGGGCCGGTGTCGTCCACGGCGAGGCGGTGCGAGGGGCGGCCCTGGGATCCTGCGGCGGCGCCGGGGCGGGAGTCGACCCGGATCAGGCCGAGCGCTTCCAGTTCGGCGGCGACGGCGCCGGCTGTCGCGCGGGTGACGCCCAGCTCCGTGGTGAGCACGGCACGGGTGGGCGCGCGGCCCGTGTGGACCAGTTCCAGTGCGGGGCCCAGCGCGCTGCGGCCTCTCTCCAGTCGAGTTCTGGTCGTCGTTGCCTTGCCGTTCATATGGGTGAGTCTCCCATGATCCCGGCTGCGAACCGCCGCCTTGTACGGAACGGCCCGCAGGGGGTGTCCTGCCGGGCTCGCGGCCCGATCGACAAGACAGCGCCCAGCCCCTATCCTTCTTTTGTGCCGAACCTAAACAAACTCCGGACGGCCCTGTCGGGGGGTCGCGGTGGAGATCCCGCCGCCGATGCCTCACTCTCCAGCCTCACACCCCTCCGTATCACTCTGACCGTGTTCTTCGCCCTGGACGGCTTCCTCTTCGCCGGCTGGGTCGTCCGTATCCCGGCCATCAAGGAGCAGACCGGCGCGTCGGCGAGCGACCTCGGTCTGGCCCTCCTCGGCGTCTCCGCCGGGGCCGTGGTCACGATGATGTTCACGGGGCGGATGTGCCGTCGCTTCGGCAGCCACCCGGTGACGGTGGTCAGCTCGCTGCTGCTGGCGCTGAGCATCGCGCTGCCCGCGCGGACGCACTCGGTTCTGACGCTCGGCCTGGTCCTGCTCGTTTTCGGTGCCGCGTACGGCTCGCTCAACGTCTCGATGAACAGCGCCGCCGTCGATCTCGTCGCCGCGCTGCGCCGTCCCGTGATGTCCAGCTTCCACGCCGCGTTCAGCCTGGGCGGCATGGCGGGCGCGGGACTCGGCGGGCTGGTGGCCGACAGTCTCTCCGCGTCGGCGCACCTCCTCGCCCTCACGGGCGTCGGCCTCCTCGTCACGGCGCTCGCCGGACCCTCGCTGCTGCGCCACACGGCTCCCCCGGCCGGCGCCCCGGACCCCACTGCCGCGAGGAAAAGCGCAACGGCTCCCCGGCGGCTCGACCGGCGTACCCGCGGGCTGGTCGTCCTCTTCGGGGTGATCGCGCTGTGCACCGCGTACGGGGAAGGCGCTCTCGCCGACTGGGGTGCCCTGCACCTCGCCCAGGACCTGCACGCCAACGCCGGGCTCGCCGCCGCCGGTTACTCGCTCTTCGCGCTCGCCATGACGATCGGACGCCTGTCCGGTACGGCCCTGCTCGAACGCCTCGGCCAGACCCGCACCCTGGTCACCGGCGGTGTGCTCGCCGCGCTCGGCATGCTCCTCGGCGCGCTCGCGCCGACTACCTGGCTCGCGCTGCTCGGCTTCGCGATCACCGGACTCGGCCTCGCCAACATCTTCCCGGTGGCCGTGGCCAGGGCCGGTGCGCTCGCGGGTCCGAGCGGGGTCGCCGCCGCGTCCACACTCGGGTACGGCGGCATGCTGCTGGGACCACCGGCGATCGGCTTCCTCGCGGACTGGTTCTCCCTGCCCGTCGCGCTCACCACCGTCGCCCTGCTGGCCGGCGTGGCGGCGCTCATCGCGTACTCGGCGCGCGGCGTCTCGGCGCCTGCCCCCGCGGACGTATCCGCCGGCCGGATCCGGGCAGGCGTCCCCGCGGAGGTACCGGCCCGTTCGGCGCCCCAAGAAGGATGAGTAGCCGTACTCAGGCACATCAGTTCGGTCCGCCCCACGATGGAGGCAGCCAACCGACACGGGAGAACGCACCATGAAGTCAGGACGCCTGAACGCACTGGCCCGGCTCGCCCAGGGCGCCGCCCGACTGATCTACGGCAACCGGGCCTCGCGGATCTATCTCGCCGTGGTGGCCGCGACAGCGGTCTTCGTGGCCGTCGACACGCTGTTCGTGCACCACGACGACGCGTCGCTCGCGGGCGTGTGGCTGTTCTTCCTCGCGGCGCCCACCGTCTTCCTCTTCTTCGCCGGCGGATCGCTGATCGGCGAGTCGTTCGCCTCGTCGTCCGCGTTCGGCTACGTGGCGCTCATCGCCTCCGTACTCATACAGGCGGCGGCCCTCGGGGCATTCGTCCGCGTGCTGAGCGACAGGACCGGTCAGGCGCGCGCTCCCCGAGAGGCCTGACGGGCGGCCGTCAGCCGAGCCAGCCGGGCCGTACCAGCCCCGACTCGTAGGCCCTGACGACCAGTTGGGCCCGGTCGCGGGCGCCGAGCTTCACCATCGTGCGGCTCACATGGGTCTTGGCGGTGAGCGGGCTGACCACCAGCCTGCGGGCGATCTCCTCGTTCGAGAGCCCGATCCCGACGAGGGCCATCACCTCCCGCTCCCGCTCGGTGAGTTCACCGAGACCGTCCAGGGCGGCCGGCGCCTTGGAGCGCGAGGCGAACTCCGCGATCAGCCGCCGCGTCACACCGGGCGACAGCAGCGCGTCGCCGTCCACCACCGCCCTTACGGCGCGCAGCAGTTCCTCCGGCTCGGTGTCCTTGACGAGAAAGCCCGACGCACCCGAACGGAGCGCCTCGAAGACGTACTCGTCGAGTTCGAAGGTGGTGAGCATGACCACCTTCACCTGGTCGAGTCCTCCGTCCTCGGTGATCCCACGGGTGGCGTCGAGCCCGTCCATCACCGGCATCCGGATGTCCATCAGGACCACGTCCGGGGCGAGTTCGCGTACCTTGCGCAGCGCCTCCTCCCCGTCGGCGGCCTCGCCGGCGACCTCGATGTCCGGCTGGGCGTCGAGCAGCGCGCGGAAGCCTGCCCGTACCAGTGACTGGTCGTCGGCGAGCAGGACTCGGATCACGGTGTCTCCTTCGGCTTCAGGGGAAGGGAGGCCCGTACGCGGAAACCCCCGTCCGGGCGTGGGCCCGCCTCGATGGTGCCACCGAGGGCCGCCGCGCGCTCCCGCATCCCGACCAGTCCGTTGCCGCCGCCACCGGCCTCGTCGCCGGTGGCGGGGCCCGCGTCGTCGATACGGAGGGTGAGCCGGCCGGCGCCGTAGCCGATCCGGACGTGTGCGGTACGGGAGCCGGAGTGGCGCACCACGTTGGTGAGGGCCTCCTGGACGATACGGAAGGCGGCCAGGTCGGCGCCGGGCGACAGCGCGACGCGGTCGCCCTCGGTTTCGAGTTCGACGCTCAGCCCGGCTCCGGCGGCCTGCTCGACCAGTTCGGGGAGCCGGTCGAGTCCCGGCGCGGGGGTACGCGGGGCGTCGCCGGAGGTCCTGAGCGTGTCGAGGACCTGCCGTACCTCACCCAGCGCTTCCTTGCTCGCGGCCTTGATGGTGGTGAGCGCGGTCCGGGCCTGTTCCGGGTCGGAGTCGATGAGCGCGAGTCCCACGCCCGCCTGGACGTTGATGACGGAGATGGAGTGGGCGAGGACGTCGTGGAGTTCACGCGCGATACGCAGCCGCTCCTCGTCGGCACGGCGCGCCTCGGCGGCGGCTCGCTCCCGGCGGTCGTGGATCCACTGCTCCCGGCGCACCCTGACGAGCTCGGAGCCGACGAGCACGGCCGCGACCCAGGCGGCGACGCCCAGTTCGGGCCCCCAGGCGGCGCCGGCGTCGCCGCTCGGCGGCAGATGGGGGTAGAGCACATGGCCGACCAGCAGATGGCTCGCCCAGAGGAGACCGATCGCCCACCAGGCCGCTCTTCGGTGTCCTGAGACGATCGCGGCGAAGCAGGCGACCGCGACGGTGAGGAAGATCGGGCCGTAGGCGTAGCCGGCGCCGAGGTAGAGCATCGCGGAGAGAGCGACGCCGAAGACGCAGAGGACCGGGTAGCGGTAGCGCACGACGAGCAGCGCGGGCCCGATGAGCAGCAGGGCGCGCGCGAACGCGTCGAGCTGTTCGCGCTCCGGCTGCCCCTGGGCGGCGAAGCCCGAGCCGATCGAGACGAAGACGGCGATCAGCACGCCGCTGAACCAGGGCAGCCGCCACAGCTTCCGGCCCCCGGCCGGGCCGTCCCCCGCCCCGTCGGCGCCCGGCACGTGCCCGCCCCTGAGCCAGGGGGGACCGAAGCCGATGCGCCTGATCTGCTCTTCCATACCTGTCACGCTAAACCGGCCGCCGGGCCCGGGGCGTCCGCCCGGCGGCGCGATCGCGCGTACTCCTCGTGGAGTACGGCACGGCAGGCCGGTGGCGTTCCGCCCATACCGCCCGGCACACGCCCGACGCGGTCCGCCCCGCCCCGGGCCGTGACCTCGAAGTAGCGCCGTCCGCCTGCGAGGCGGGACTTCGAAGACACGGCCCAGGGGGGTCCGGGCAGGTCCAAGCCCTACGGCGTGACCGCGCCGTCCTTCGGGTCCTTGTCGCGGTCCTCGTCGTCCCGTGCCCTGTCGGGCTCCTGGTCCCCGCTCTTCTCCGTGGCCGGGGCGGTGCCCGCCTTCGGGCGGTCCAGGAGGTCCAGCGCGCGCCGGGCCAGCGGATGGGTCCGTACGAGACCACCCAGCGAGGTCGCCCCGCGCGTGATGTCGGCGAACGCCTTCCACGCGGGCCGGAATCCGGTGATCGCCGCGTGCAGCACCCCCGGCCTGCGTTCGAAGACGGAGAGCATCCGGCGGCCGACGCTCATCTCGACGCCGAGACCCGCCTTGATCGCGAACGCGTAGTTCAGCGCCTGCCGACGGGCGTCAACCGCGTCGTGCGCCTCCGAGATCCGTACCGCCCACTCCCCCGCGAGCCGCCCCGAGCGCAGCGCGAAGGAGATCCCCTCCCTGGTCCACGGCTCCAGCAGACCCGCCGCGTCACCGCAGACCAGCACCCGGCCGCGCGAGAGCGGCGAGTCGTCGCTGCGGCAGCGCGTCAGATGGCCCGACGAGATCGAGGGCTCGAAGCCCGCCAGCCCCTGCTTGGCGACGAAGTCCTCCAGATAGCGCTTCGTCGCCGCGCCGTCGCCGCGCGCCGAGATGACCCCTACGGTGAGCGTGTCGCCCTTGGGGAAGACCCAGCCGTAACTCCCCGGCAGCGGGCCCCAGTCGATGAGAACCCGCCCCGCCCAGTCCTCGGCGACCGTCGGCGGCACCGGGATCTCCAGCTCCAGACCGAGGTCCACCTGGTCGAGCTTCACCCCGACATGAGCGCCTATCCGGCCCGCACTGCCGTCGGCGCCGACGACCGCGCGCGCCAGGACCGTCTCACCGTCGGACAGGACCACCGCGACCGTACGGCGGTCGGGCACGGCCGGGCCGTGCTGCTGGACCCGCGAGACCGAGGCGCCCGTACGGAGCACGGCGCCCGCCTTCTGCGCGTGCTCGACCAGACTCGCGTCGAACTCGGGCCTGTTGATCAGCCCGAAGAGCATGCGCCGGGAGCGCCGGGTACGGGCCAGCCGGCCGTTCATCGAGAACGTGACCGCGTGCACCCGGTCGCGCAGGGGCAGTTCGAAGCCGGGTGGCAGCGAATCCCGCGAGGGGCCGATGATGCCGCCTCCGCAGGTCTTGTAGCGGGGCAACTCCGCCTTCTCCAGGAGCAGCACCCGACGGCCCGCGACCGCCGCCGCGTAGGCCGCGGACGCTCCCGCCGGGCCCGCGCCGACCACGACGACATCCCACACCGACCGGTCGTGCTCACCCGCCGGACCCGCCTCGGGACCGGTCCCGGGCGCGCTTCCAGATTCACTTCCGGCGTCTGCGTTCTCGCTGCTCACGATGTGCTTCTGCTCCTGATCCGACCGGTGGCCTAAGGGGTGTCGCACGGCATCCTACGGCGCCTGCGGGCCCGGTCCGTTGTGGCAGGATCGGCCCTGTCTTCGACACCCACACAAACACACAACGTCGCACCCGCCAGGAGCGTGCCCATGTCCGTCACTCCGATCGCCGAAACCGTCGCTTCGCTGATGCCCCGGGCACGGGCGGAACTGGCGGAGCTGGTGGCCTTCCGGTCGGTGGCGGACCCCGCGCAGTTCCCGCGCGGCGAGTGCGAGGCCGCCGCCGGGTGGGTGGCGGACGCCCTGCGGGCCGAGGGGTTCCGGGACGTCGCGGCGCTGGACACCCCCGACGGTTCGCAGTCCGTCTACGGCTTCCTGCCCGGCCCCGAAGGCGCCCCGACCGTGCTGCTGTACGCGCACTACGACGTGCAGCCGCCGCTCGACGAGAGCGCCTGGGTCACCCCGCCGTTCGAGCTCACCGAACGGGACGGCCGCTGGTACGGACGCGGGGCCGCCGACTGCAAGGGCGGCTTTGTGATGCATCTGCTCGCGCTGCGCGCGCTCAAGGCGGCGGGCGGCGTGCCGGTGAGCGTCAAGGTGGTGGTGGAGGGTTCGGAGGAGCAGGGCACCGGCGGTCTGGAACGGTACGCCGAGGAACACCCGGAGCTGCTGGCCGCGGACACGATCGTCATCGGCGACACGGGCAACTTCCGGGTCGGGCTGCCGACGGTCACGGCCACGCTGCGCGGAATGACCATGCTGCGCGTGCGGATCGACGCCCTCGAAGGCAACCTGCACTCGGGCCAGTTCGGCGGCGCGGCACCCGACGCGCTCGCCGCGCTCATCCAGCTGCTGGCCTCGTTGCGGGCGGAGGACGGTTCGACGACCGTGGACGGTCTGGCGGCCGACGCCGACTGGGACGGACTCGACTATCCCGAGGCCGACTTCGTCAAGGACGCCAAGGTCCTGGAGGGGGTCGGGCTGATCGGCCGGGGCAGCGTCGCCGACCGGGTCTGGGCCCGGCCCGCCGTCACCGTGGTCGGCATCGACTGCCCGCCGGTGGTCGGCGCGACCCCGTCGCTTCAGGCGAGCGCCCGCGCCCAGATCAGCCTGCGGGTGCCGCCGGGCCAGGACGCCGACGAGGCGACCAAGCTGCTCACCGCGCACCTGCACGCGCACACCCCGTGGGGGGCCAGGGTCTCGGTCGAGCAGGTCGGGCAGGGCCAGCCGTTCCGCGCGGACACCGGCAGCCCCGCGTACGCCTCGATGGCCGAGGCGATGCGCGTCGCGTATCCGGGCGAGGAGATGCAGACCGCCGGTATGGGCGGCTCCATCCCGCTCTGCAACACGCTGGCCTCGCTGTACCCGGCCGCTGAGATCCTGCTGATCGGGCTCAGCGAGCCGGAGGCGCAGATCCACGCGGTCAACGAGAGTGTGTCTCCCCAGGAGTTGGAACGGCTGTCGGTGGCCGAGGCCCACTTCCTGGTCAACTACGCGCGCTCCAAGCGCGGCTGAGCCCCGCCGGGCCCGACGGGAGAGCGGGACAGGAGGTTCACCCGGGCTTTCTGCGTAAAGCGGAAATCGCCGTCAGCGAAGTGGCACGCGCGGCCGTTCCGCACTGCATACATTCGAAGCATGGATCTCGTTGCGATCAGTCCCCGGCTGCATATGCTCCGTTTCCCCATCGGTCAGGCGTACTTGTGGCAGGACGAGAACGAGCTGACTCTCATCGATTCCGGTCATGTCTACGCGGGACCGGAGATCGAGCACGCCATTCGCGATCTCGGTCTCACCCCCGCGAATCTGCGCCGTGTCGTTCTCACCCACTGCCACCGTGACCATGTGGGTTCGGCGCAGGAGCTGGCCGGGCGGTACGGCGCCGAGGTGATGGCGCACCGGCTCGACGCCCCGATCATCCGCGGCGAGTGGCCGGTGCCCGACCCGCTGCTCCTCGACTGGGAGATCCCGCTGTACGAGCACGGGCTGACCGTGCCGCCCGCGCCGCCCACCCGGGTGGACCGCGAGTTGGAGGACGGCGACGAGCTGCCCTTCGGCGACGGCGCGCGGGTGGTGCATGTCCCGGGGCACACGTACGGATCCATCGCCGTCCATCTGCCGTACCACGGTGTGCTGTTCACGGGTGACGCCGTGGCCGCCGCCGAACGCCGTGTGATGCTCGGCGTGTTCAACGTCAACCGTGAGAGCGCGAAGCGGTCCATGATCCGCCTCGCGGCGCTCGGACCCTCGACGGTCTGTTTCGGCCACGGCGATCCGCTCGTCACGGACGGGACCACGGACGCCGCCGCCGTGCTGTACGCGTCAGCCGACCGGGACACCGGCCTCCAGATTGAGCACGGTCCGCCGCTCCCGGGCCCTTAGGGCCCACCGCAGCCGCTCATAGCGGGCGGGCGGCAGCATCGACGCCGCCTCGTCCTCGGTGACGAAACGACAGCCCCGCAGCTCGGAGCCGGGCAGCAGCAGTCTCCCGGCGTCCTGGTCCGGCAGCCGGCCACCGTCGAAGATCAGCCGCAGCCCGCCGAAGCCGGGCGGTCTCGGCGGCTCCCAGTCGACCACCAACAGCCTGGGCACGTCGGAGAGTTCTATCCCGATCTCCTCGGTGACCTCTCGCATCCCGGCCCGCGCGGGCGCCTCGCCGCTCTCGACCACCCCGCCGGGGAATTCCCAGCCCGGCTTGTAGGTGGGGTCGACGAGCAGCACGCGGTCGCGCTCGTCGAAGAGGAGCACCCCCGCCGCGACCGTCTCCGCCGTCGGCTCGGGTGTCTGCACGATCTCGCACAGCCCCGCCGAGCCTGTGTGCACCGCCTCGGCGACGACCGCCGCGCTCTGTGCCGGTGTGAGCCCTCCGGTGTCGACGACCAGGGCGTCGGCCATGAGCCAGCCGAGCGCGGCGCCGTAGGGCTCGATGTGTTCGTACGCCCACTGCCGGGCGCGCTCGGTCCCGGCGGGGTCCTCGTCGGCCGCCTCCTCCCGTGTACGGTCCGCTATCCGGCCGCGCAAAATCGTTTCGTCCAAGGTCAGGAGCACATGCCGGACGGGAATGCGGCGGGCTGCCAGACCGCCGAATATCTCGTCCCTGTACTCCTGCCGCAGCAGCGTCATCGGGACGACGAGCACGCCGCCGACGTCGGCGAGCAGCGCGGCGGCGGTGTCCACGACCAGGCGCCGCCAGATGGGCAGGTCCTGATAGTCACTCACTTCGGCGAGTCTCTTCTGCGGCAGCAGCTCCCGCAGCCCGGAACCGATCAGCCCGGGGTCGTACAGGGTGCTGTTAGGGATCATGTCGATCAGCTCGCGCGCCGTACTGGTCTTGCCCGCTCCGAACGCACCGTTGATCCAAATGATCACGGTTCCCCCTCTTCCGTAGCCCCATGTGGATTGCCCGCAACACCCCGCAGTGGAAACACGTGGCCGATTCCGGCGGCCCCGTCGACACCCGGCTGTTGCCGGTTCGTGGCCTCATCGCCACCTCATACGGAAGCCGTGGCGCGTGCTGTCGCACGGAGCGATTTCGGCCGGAGCCGTCACACATGCGGACAGAAGGTCGTTCAGGACGAATGTGACCGAGGGGGTTCGCGATGCACAGTGACGTACTGACGAGAGTCCCTGCGGGGGATCCGCGAGGGAGCCCTTTGGGGCCCCGGTCTCAGCCCTTGCTGGATCCGAGGGTGAGTCCGGCGATGAAGTGCCGCTGGAGCAGCAGGAAGACGATGATCGTCGGCAGCGCGACGATGATCGAGCCCGCGGCCAACAGGTTGTAGTCAGTGAAAAACTGACCGCGCAGATTGTTGAGCGCCGAGGTCACCGGCAGTTTGTCGCCGTCGGAGATGAAGACCAGCGCCCACAGGAAGTCGTTGTACATCCAGGTGAACTGGAGCGTGCCGAGGGCCGCGAGGGCCGGCCTGCACAGCGGCAGGGTGATCCGCCAGTACTGCGCCCAGACGCCCGCGCCGTCGACGATCGCCGCCTCCAGGATCTCGATCGGCAGCGTGCGCATGAAGTTGGCCAGGACGAAGACGCAGAAGCCCATCTGGAAGCCCACCTGGACGGCGACGACGGCCCAGTACGAGTCGTACAGCGTCATCGAGTCGGACATCCAGTACGGCAGCGGGATGCGGTTGAACAGCACGTACAGCGGCGTGATGATCACCTGCTGCGGCAGCAGATTGCCCGCCGTGAACAGCATCAGCAGCACGATCGATCCGCGCATTCTCAGCCGCGCCACGGCGAAGGCGACGAACGAGGCGAGGAAGAGCGCGAGCAGTACGCCGGGGACGGCGATGAGCAGCGTGTTGACGAAATACTTCGTCAAACCGGAATCGCTGAACGCCTGCCGGTAGTAGTCGAAGGACAGCTTGTCGGGCAGCGAGAAGTAGCCACGCTCGGCAGTCTCGTCGTACGGCCTGAGCGAGGCGTACGCGGCCAGCAGCAGCGGCGCGAGGAACGCCAGCGAGACAGCCAGCAGGAAGGCGTGCACGCCGAACCGGCCGGGGGTGACACGGCGCCTGCGGGCGGCAGGACCCGACGACGCGGGAGAGCCGGTGGCGGCGGGTGTGGACGCGGGCGGGCCCGGCGTCGCGGTGTCGGCGTGGACGCTCATCGGGTCTTCTCCCCCCGGATCTCCTGGACCAGATACGTCACGACAAAGCCCATGGAGACGACGAGCAGGACGACGGCGATGGCCGATCCGAAGCCGATCCGGCTCGCCTCTCCGATGATGTTGTCCGTCACGAGCACCGAGAGCAGTTCAAGTCCGTTTCTGCCCTTGTTGACGGCGTAGACGATGTCGAAGGCGCGCAGCCCCTCGATGACCGTGATCACGCCGACGATGACGTTCACCGGCCGCATGGCGGGGAAGACCACCCGGAAAAATGTCTGAGTCTCGCTCGCGCCGTCGATGGCCGCGGCCTCCTTGAGAGAGGCGTCGACTGCCTTGAGGCCCGCCAGATAGAGGATCATCACATAGCCGGTGTGCCGCCAGGCCGCGGCCAGCAGGACCATCCAGATGTTGAGGTCCGGATCGCCGAGCCAGTCGGTGGGATTCTCGGTGTCGCCGAGGATCGCGTTGAGCGCGCCCTGGTCGCGGGAGAAGACGAGTTGGGCGATGAAGCCGACGATGGCGAGCGAGAGCACGACCGGCAGATAGATCGTCGACTGGTAGAAGCGGCTGAAGCGCACGCCCCGGTCGATGAGTACGGCGAGGAGCAGCCCGAACGGGGTGGCGACCAGGCCGAGAAAGCCCAGCCACAGGAGGTTGTGCTGGACGGCGGGCCAGAACTGCGGGTAGTTGGTGAACAGGTTCTCGTAGTTCTCGGTACCGACCCACTCGATGTCGCTGATCCCGTCCCAGCTGGAGAAGGACAGCACGATCGAGGCGACGGTCGGGCCCCACACGATGACGAGATCGAGCAGGAGAGGTACTCCCAGCAGCACGCCGAGGACGGCACGGTCCCGGGCGGAGAACCGCCGGGGGCCGCGCCGCCGGCTGCGGCGCGTCGTGAGGAACGCCACGGATCAGCTGCCGTCGGACGCGAAGAGAGTCTTCTTCTGCCGTTCGATCCCGTTGACCAGCCCGTCCACGTCGTCCGGCTCGTTGATGAAGCTCTGGATGGCCTGGATCATCACCGTCGAGGCGAAGTCGGGCCGCGTGTCGCGGTCCATGAACTGCGATATCTGCTTCGAGCCCGCGATCAGGTCCACCGCCTTCTTCTGCAGCGGTGAGTACTTGGAGGTGTCGGCGTCCTCGCTGACCGCGACATTGTTGGGATCACCGGCGAGATAGACGTCCTCGGCCTCGCCGGTGGCCAGCCAGGACAGCAGGTCCCTGGCGCTCTCCATGGTCCGGTCGTTCTTCAGGCTCTTGGAGTTCTTCGCCAGCAGGAACCCGTCGATGGGCGCCTCGACCGCGTCCTGGCCGTGCTCCGGGTTGATCTCGGGGAACGCGAAGAAGTCGATGTCGTCCTGCTCGTCCTCGGCGAACTGCTGGCCGGGGTGCGGGAGTCCGAAGACGGCCATCCCCGTCTCGCCCTTCTGAAGGCTGGTCGCCGCCTCCTGCCAGGTACGGCCGTTGGCACCCGGCTGGCAGTAAGGGAGGATGCTCCGCCAGGTGTCGAAGACATCCTTGACGCGCTTGTCGGTCCAGGCTTCCTGGCCCGCCATCAGCGACTTGTGGAACTCGTAACCGTTACTGCGCATGTTGATGTAGTCGAAGGTGCCCATCGCGGGCCAGCCGTCCTTGTCGCAGAACGCGATCGGGGTCAGCTTGTCCTTGCGCATCCGCTTGGCGAGCGCCAGATACTCGTCCAGGGTGCGCGGCGCCTCGTAACCGCGCTCCTCGAAGACGCTCTTGCGATGGAAGACCGCCCACGGATAGTAGTAGTACGGCGTGAGGTACTGCTTGCCGTCCGAGCCGGTCGACTGGGCCTTCAGCGCCTCCGAGAAGCCGGTGTAGTCGCCCCACAGGTCGCTGATGTCGTGCAGCAGCCCCTTCTCGGCGAAGAACTGCATCCGGTAGCCGGCGAACCACATGAAGACGTCGTCCGGCTTGCTCTGCAGATAGCGGCTGATGTTCTCCTGGAAGCTGTTGTGGTCAACGGTGTTGACGTCGACCTTCCGCTTCTCCTTGGACTGCTTCTCGTACGCCGCGAAGGCCTGGGCGAACGCCTTCTTGGGGACCGGGTCGGAGGAGTTCGAACCCATCGTGACGGTCTTTCCGTCACCGCCCGGACCGCCGCCGCACGCGGCGAGCAGCGACGGCAGTGCGATCGCACCCGCCCCGGCCGCCGCACCACGCAGTAGATTTCGCCGGGAGATCCGGTGCCCGGCCAGACTCGCCGATACCACCGAACCGTTGAACGGAGACTGAGACATGTCCCCCTCCTCAGGGGTGCGACCCAACACAACCGAACGCGAGGGTTGGATCTCACTCCCCTGAGAGGGAGTCGTCAAGGGTTCTGGCGGGATATCGAACAACCGTTACCCGGTCTCTTCCAACAGAGCCGAACAGGCTCTACCGGAAACGCGCGCAATGACACATTCGCGAAGGCCGGTACGGGGAACGAGATCTGACGGCCCGTCACGTCACCATCCGGCGGCCGTCAGAGACTTGTCGGGGCGGTCATCGCCGAGTTGTTGTCGCTCGAAGCGGCGGGCCCGCGCCCCAGCGACGCCGCCGCGGCGGCGCCCACGAGACCCGCGTTCGTACCGGTCAACGCCGGTGCCACGGTGAGGTTCTGAACGAACGACAGCGTCGCGTACTCGCGCAGCGAGCGGCGCAGCGGCAGGAAGAGCACATCGCCCGCGTTCGCCACTCCCCCGCCGACGACCGCGATGCGGATGTCCGCGAGCGTCGCCGTCGCCGCGATCCCCGCGGCCAGTGCCTGCGCGGCCCGTTCGAAGGAGGCGATGGCGACCGCGTCGCCCGCGCGCGCCGCAGCGGCGACGGCCGCAGCCGAGGTGTCACCGTCCGGACCGGGGCGCCAGCCGCCCTCCAGGGCGCGACGGGCGATGTTGGGGCCGCTGGCGATGCGTTCGACGCAGCCGCGTCCGCCGCACGGGCAGAGATCACCGTCGAGATCCACACTGATGTGGCCGATATGGCCGGCGTTCCCGGAGGGGCCGGGGTGGAGCTTGCCGCCGAGCACCAGACCGCCGCCGACACCGGTGGAGACCACCATGCACAGGGCGTTGTCGTAGCCACGGGCCGCGCCCTGCCAGTGCTCGGCCGCCGTCATGGCGACGCCGTCACCCACGAGTGTCACCGGCAGTCCGCCGGTGGCCCGCCGGACACGCTCGACCAGGGGGAAGCCGCGCCAGCCGGGGACGTTCACCGGACTGACCGTGCCGGCCGCCGCGTCCACGGGGCCCGCGCTGCCGATACCGGCAGCCGTCGCACGGGCCCAGAGCGGGGAAGCGCCGATCTCTTCCAGCACCTCCGTCACCGCGCGCATCACCGACTCACCGTCCTCGGTCGCCGGGGTCGGCCGCCGGGACTGTACGAGAATCCTCCCGTCACCGTCCACCAGCGCGCCGGCGATCTTGGTACCGCCGATGTCGAGAGCGGCGACTAGCTCCGTATGCATCTGTGTGGGTTCTCCAGTGACGAGAGGGTCCCCGCGGGCGGGGGTGGTGGGGACGCGCGGGGGACCTGCGGGTTCATGGAACAGTCTCCATTCACCTGACAACGTTGTCCAGGGCCTATGCTCAACGCCACAAGTCTTGAACGCAACCGAACGACGACAGGACAGCGCACAGTGGCCGACACCAACCGTCACTCCGAGCCCCGCTACGGTAATCGGCCCACCATGAAAGATGTGGCAGCGCGGGCCGGTGTCGGGCTCAAGACGGTGTCCCGGGTGGTCAACGCGGAGCCCGGCGTGACGCCGGACACCGAGCGGCGCGTCCAGGAGGCCATCGACGCGCTGGGCTTCCGGCGCAACGACTCGGCGCGCGTGCTGCGCAAGGGCCGTACCGCCAGCATCGGTCTGGTGCTGGAGGATCTCGCCGACCCGTTCTACGGCCCGCTGAACCGCGCGGTCGAGGAGGTCGCCCGCGCCCACGGCGCGCTGCTGATCAACGGGTCGAGCGCCGAGGACCCGGACCGCGAGCAGGAGCTGGTGCTCGCCCTCTGCGCGCGCCGCGTGGACGGCCTGATCATCATTCCCGCGGGTCACGACCACCGTTATCTGGAGCCGGAGATCAAGGCCGGGGTCGCGACGGTCTTCGTCGACCGGCCCGCGGGGAAGATCAACGCGGACGCCGTGCTCTCCGACAGCTTCGGCGGCGCGCTCTCGGGCACCGCCCATCTGGTCGCGCACGGCCACCGCCGGATCGGCTTCATCGGTGACCAGCCCCGGATCCACACGGCGGTGGAGCGCCTGCGCGGCTACCGGGCCGCGATGGCGGAGGCAGGACTGCCCGTGGACGACTCGTGGGTGTCGCTGGGCACGACAGCTCCTGAGCGGGTGCACGACGCCGTCGTGTCGATGCTGAAGGCCCCCGAGCCGGTCACGGCGATCCTCACCGGCAACAACCGTGTCACCGTCACGGTCGTACGGGCGCTCGCCGCGCACGAGCGGCCTGTCGCCCTCGTCGGCTTCGACGACATCGAGCTGGCCGACCTGCTGGACCCCGGGGTCACCGTCATCGCCCAGGACGCCGCCACTCTCGGGCGTACGGCGGCGGAGCGGCTGTTCCGCCGGCTGGACGGGGCGGCCGACGCCCCGAACCAGGTGGTGGTGCCGACCAGGCTGATCGCGCGCGGCTCGGGCGAGCTGCCGCCGTCAGCAGACCGGTAGGCCCGGCAGCGGCTGGTCGTTGTCGCCGCCCGAGATGTAGACGTCGCTGACGAAGACGTTCGTGTTGCCGCGGTCGTCGTCGGTCTTGGCCCACCAGATGTTGGTCCACTGTCCTGACGTCTCGCGGCGGCCCAGATTCTGCTGGCAGTAGAAGTAGTTGGTGCCCGCGTTGAGCACGCCGGCCTCGGCGCCGTCGGCGGTGTACGAGTTGGCCTGGCGCCAGACCTGGCAGTTGTACTTGCCGCCGCCGATCGGGTGGCACACGGGCGCCGGGGCCTGGTCCGTACCGCCCGCGCCGCCGCCCGTGCTCTCACCGCCGGATCCCGGACGTCCGCCGTCGGTGTCGGCCTCGGCGTCGCCCTTGCCCTTGCCGTCCGGATCCGAGTCGTCGGTGCCGCCGCCGGGCGCGGGCGACTTCTTGTCGTCCTCCGGGGGCTTCGACGCCTTCTCGCCCTGTTCCTTCGGCTTCGCGCTCGGGCTCTTGTCGCCGGACGTGGCGGCGCCCGGGTCGAGGCCCCGGCCGCCGGGGCCCTCGTCCGGCTCCGCCGGCCCGTCCCCGGCCACGTTCTCGCCGGCGGTGGAGCCGCCGCGGTCGACGAGCACGTACGTCACGCCGCCTCCGGCGAGCAGGACGGCCGCGACTCCGGCGGTGACGAGCATGCGCGACTTCTTGGCTCTCCGTCCGCCGGGGCCGTCGGCGGGGACGGCACGGTGCCGGGAGGTGACGGAGGGGCCGGACGGGCCGGACGGTGCGGCCGAGGGGCCCGCCGGTGGGGGCGGGCCGAACCCCTCCGGGCGGTGCGGCACCGGGTTGATCTCGGTCGGTACCCGGGGCGCATGGGCGGGAGCGGCACCGTGTTCCCCCAGGCCGATCGGCCCGGTGATCGCACCGCTGTCGCCTGCGACCGCCGCGAGCAGCCGCGCCGCCGTCTCCGCGTCCGGCCGCAGCGCCGGGTCCTTGTGCATCAACTGCTGGAGTACGGCGCCGAGAGGGCCGGCGCGCCGGGCCTCGGGCAGCGGGTCGGCCACGATCGCGGTGAGCGTCGACCATGTCGACGTACGGCGGAAGGGCGAGTTGCCCTCGACGGCGGCGTACAGCGTCGCGCCGAGCGCCCAGACGTCGGACGCCGGTCCCGGCTCCTGGCCCTGGGCGCGCTCGGGCGCCAAGTAGTCGAGCGAGCCGACGAGTTCACCGCTGCGGGTGAGGTGGGTGCTGGAGCCGTCGCCGGGATCGTCCATCGCGGCGATGCCGAAGTCGGTGAGGACCACGCGCCCGCCCGCCTCCAGCAGCACATTGCCGGGCTTGACGTCGCGGTGCAGCACTCCGGCGCGGTGGGCGGCGCCGAGCGCCTCCATCACCTTGGCGCCGACACGGGCCGCCTCGCGCGGGTCCATCACACCGTGCCGGGTGAGGACGTCGTCGAGCGAGGGGCCGTCGATCAGCTCCATGACGATGACGGGACGGCCGTCCTCGTCGGCGACGTCGTGGACGGCCACCACTCCGGGGTGCTTGATCCTCGCGGCGGCACGTGCCTCGCGCTGCATCCGTACGCGCAGGTCGGCGAGTTCGGGTCCGCCGGCGTCGGTATAGGTACGCAGTTCCTTGACGGCGACCTCGCGGCCGAGCACCTCGTCCATGGCGCGCCACACAACACCCATGCCGCCCCGCCCCAGTTGGGCGAGCACCCGATAGCGGCCGGCGAGCAGTCTGCCCGCTTCCGCGCCGCGGCCGTATTCCCCCGTAGACACCACTTGCCCCTTGCCTCGCGTGCTGCTGTCGCGCGTCACTGGTTCCGGTCACCCGTACGGGACCGTGGTCGCGGTCCTCGTCGGGGTGGACGACAGCCTAAGGGGCGGCAGTTTCAGGTGGGACAGGCCGGTGTACCGGGGGCAGCGGGCCCGGGTCAGGGGGCGGAGACCGTGAGGGCCGCGCGGCGCGGGGTCGCGAAGCCTTCCAGACCGGCGCGGGTGAGGCCGGTGAGGCCGGTGACCTCGTCGGCGTCGAGGGCTCCGCAGTCGAGTCCGCGCAGGAGGTAGCCGCTGAGGGCCTTGGCGGTGGCCGGCTCGTCCATCACGTCGCCCCCGGCCTTCGCCACGTACGCGGCGAGTCGCCCGGCGGCGGGCTCCAGGCCCTCGCGGTAGAAGGCGTAGACCGCGGCGTAGCGCGTGGGCAGATGGCCGGGGTGCATGTCCCAGCCCTGGTAGTAGGCGCGGGCGAGGGCGCGGCGGGTGAGCCCGTGGTGAAGGCGCCAGGCCTCGTGGACCTGGCTGGTGGGGCCGACGGGCAGGACGTTGGTGGAGCCGTCGCAGACCCGTACGCCGGTGCCGGCGGCGGCGACCTGCATGACGGCCTTGGCATGGTCGGCGGCCGGGTGGTCGCTGGACTGGTAGGCGGCGCTGACTCCGACGCAGGCGCTGTAGTCGAAGGTGCCGTAGTGCAGTCCGGTGGCGCGGCCGTCCGCGGCGGCGATCATCCGGGCGACGGCCGCGGTGCCGTCGGCGGCGAGGATGGACTGGCTGGTCTCGATCTGGATCTCGAAGCCGATCCGGCCGGGCGGCAGCCCGCGCGCCTTCTCGAACTCCGCCGCCAACCGGGCCATCGCGGTGACCTGTTCGGGATAGGTGACCTTCGGCAGGGTGAGGACGAGCCCTTCGGGAAGGCCGCCGGCCTCCATCAGCCCGCTGAGGAAGATGTCGAGGGTCCGGATGGCCCGGTCCCGTACGGACGCCTCAAGGCACTTCATCCGAATGCCCATGTACGGGGCGGCGGTGCCGTCCTCGTACGCCTGGTGGACGAGTCGCGCGGCGCGCGCGGCGGCGATGTCCTCCTCCTCGTCGGAGTGCGCCCCGTAGCCGTCCTCGAAGTCGATCCGCAGGTCTTCGACGGGCTCGCGCTCCAGCTTGGCCCGCACCCGCTCGTACACCGGACCGGCCAGTTCGTCGGAGAGGCCGAGGGCACGTGCCAAGGAGGCGGCGTCGGGGGCGTGTTCGTCGAGGGCGGCGAGGGCCTGGTCGCCCCAGGAACGGACGGTGCCCGCGTCGAAGGCGTCGGCGGGGACATAGACGGTGTGCACGGGCTGGCGGGTGCCGGGGTCTCCCGGATAGCGGCGGGCGAGTTCCGCGTCGACCGGTGCGAGCGAGGCGCCGATACTCGCCCCGACCGCGTCCGCGAGGCTCGTCGCGACCTTCTCCTGCTGGCCCTGACCCATTCCCACGCCTCCATGCACCGCGTTAAGTTTTCCGCTATACGGAATGCATCATCCGCATGGTGAAGTTAATCTCCCGATCCGGGCTGCGTCAATGGTCGCCCGGGGCGGGCCGGGAGTCGAGCGCGCAGCGCGCAGGGGCCGCGCGGGGGGTCACCCCCCGCGCGGCCCCGGTGGGTGTGGC